>NZ_JBSFWK010000036.1:0-96807 GCF_053594815.1 Streptomyces sp. NPDC002577
GGGTTACCCCCCCCCCCCCCCCCGCCGCCGCTCGGCGGGCGGCCGGCCCGGCCCCTGCTGGGGGCCGGGCCTCGCGCCGTTTCCGGTCACCACCGTTTCCGGTCACCACCGTTTCCGGTCACCACCGTTTCCGGTCACCACCGTTTCCGGTCACCACCGTTTCTGATCGCCGTCGGCCGGGAGCTCGGGCCGGGTCGGTTGTCGGTGGGGTCTGGTAGGAATGCTGCTGTGAGCAGCGAGAACGGGCAGGGTGCGGGCGCGGGGGGCGCGCCGCCGGAGCAGCTCGCGCTGATTCGGGAGAGTGTGCGCAAGGCAAAGGAGCCACGGGCCAAGCCGCGGACCTGGCGGGGGGCCGCGCTGGCCAGGGAGCGGCCGGTGGCGCGGGTGCTCGTCGACAAGGGCGTGCTGCACCTCGACCGGTACTTCGACTATGCGGTGCCGGAGGAGCTGGACGACCAGGCGCAGCCCGGGGTGCGGGTCCGGGTGCGGTTCGGTGCCGGGCGGCATCGGGTGCGCGAAGGGCGCCGCGAGGGCGGCGGACTCGTCGACGGGTTCCTCGTCGAACGGGTCGCCGAGTCGGAGTACTCCGGGCCGTTGGCCGCGCTCGCCCAGGTGGTGTCCACGGAGCCCGTGCTGAGCGAGGAGCTGCTCGGGCTCGCGCGGGCCGTCGCCGACCGGTATGCGGGCAGCGTTGCCGATGTGCTGCAGCTCGCTGTTCCGCCGCGCAACGCGCGGGCGGAGGCCAAGCCCTCACCGGACCCCCTGCCGGCGCCGCCGGCGCCCGAACCCGGATCGTGGGGGCGGTATGCGCAGGGGCCGGGTTTTCTGGATGCCCTCGCCAAGGGGATGTCACCGCGGGCGGTGTGGAACGCCCTGCCGGGGCCGGAGTGGGCCGACGAGCTGGCGCGAGCCGTCGCCGCGACGCTCGCATCGGGGCGCGGGGCCCTGGTCGTGGTGCCGGACGGCCGGGCCGTGGCCCGTGTCGATACCGCACTGACCGCGCTGCTCGGCACCGGACGGCACTCGGTCCTGACCGCCGATGCCGGGCCCGAGAAGCGGTACCGGCAGTGGCTCGCCGTGCGGCGCGGCTCCGTGCGGGCCGTCGTGGGTACGCGCGCGGCGATGTTCGCTCCCGTCCGCGACCTGGGACTCGTCGCGATCTGGGACGACGGGGACAGCAGCCACAGCGAGCAGCACGCGCCACAGCCCCACGCACGCGAGGTGCTGCTCCTGCGGGCCGCACACGAGAAGTGCGCCTTTCTGCTGGGGAGTTGGAGCTGCACCGTGGAGGCCGCCCAACTCGTGGACAGCGGCTGGGCGCTGCCCCTCGCCGCCGACCGCGAGCAGACACGGCGCGCGGCCCCTCTCGTACGCACGGTGGGGGACGCGGAGCTCGCACGCGACGAGGCGGCGCGGACCGCACGCCTGCCCACGCTGGGCTGGCAGGTCGTCAGGGACGCGCTGCGGCACGGGCCCGTGCTGGTGCAGGTGCCGCGGCGCGGCTATGTGCCGAGGCTGTCGTGCACGCAGTGCAGGGCCCCTGCCCGCTGCAGGCACTGCGCAGGGCCGCTGGAGGCCCAGGACGCCGGGCCGCTGCGGTGCGTGTGGTGCGGGCGGGACGAGACCGCCTGGCACTGCCCCGAGTGCGGGGGGTTCGGGCTCCGGGCCCGGATAGTCGGGGCCCGGCGTACGGCGGAGGAGCTGGGACGCGCGTTCCCCGCGGTGCCGGTGCGCACGTCGGGGCGCGAACACGTGCTGGACACGGTGCCGGCGGGCCCGGCCCTGGTGGTGAGCACGCCGGGCGCCGAGCCCGTCGCCGAAGGCGGCTATGCGGCAGCGCTGCTGCTCGACGGCTGGGCGATGCTGGGGCGGCCCGATCTGCGGGCGGGCGAGGAGGCACTGCGTCGGTGGATCGGGGCTGCCTCGCTCGTACGGGACCAGGGTGCGGGCGGGACGGTCGTGGTCGTCGCCGAGCCGACACTGCGGCCCGTGCAGGCGCTGGTGCGGTGGGACCCGGTCGGACATGCGGCGCGCGAGCTCGCCGAGCGCGCGGAGCTGGGCTTTCCTCCGGTGTCCCGGATGGCGTCGGTGTCGGGGACACCGGATGCCCTGGCGTCCTTCTTCGCCGGGGCCGAACTGCCCGGTGACGCCGAGGTGCTGGGCCCTGTGCCGCTGCCGGTGACGGGCCCCGGCCCTTCGCGCCGCCCGGGCGCGCCGCCGCCCGGCGAGCACTGGGAGCGCGCGCTCGTCCGTGTGCCGCCCGGCCGTGGAGCGGCACTGGCGTCCGCGCTGAAGAAGGCACAGGCTGCGCGCATGGCGCGGGGCGGAACGGAGCCGGTGCGGATTCGGGTCGATCCGCCGGACATCGGGTGACGTCGGCTTCCGGCCGGGGGCGGTGCGCCGGCGGGCGGTGCGCTGGTGCGCCGACTGTCGGTGGTGCTCGGGGCTCGTGCGCGGCTTCCCGGCCGGTGGGGGCTGGTGCGCCTACGACCGGTGGGTGGGTCGGGGCCGCGCCGGGATGTACTCCCCCAGTGCCTTAAGGGCCTGGGAGGTACCCCCAGCGGGCGCACATCCCGGCACGTCCCCTTCGGCACGTACGCGGCTAACGGCCGGTGGCCGGTTTCGGCTGGCCTGTGCCGCGCCATGCCTTCCAGACGGAGACACCGACATGCGTCTGCCTCCCGCCCCGCGCGCGGCTGGCGCGTGGGGCGGGAGGCAGACGCCGGGATCAGCCGTTGCGCGGGCCGGGGAAGGCCCCGGGACGCGCTTCGTCGCGCAGTCCGGGGCTGCCCGCCGTCGGCTGGGTCGGCATGGATCGTGCGGCGGGGACGGCCGGGATCGCCGTGCCCAGGGGAACGGCGCGGGCGCTCGACGACTCCGCCGCGCGCTCGGCGTTGGCCGCTGCCTGGGCCGCGGCCCGCCGGGCACCGTACCGCCGGTGCACCGCCTGCTTCGTCACCCCGAGGGCCGAGCCCACCGCGTCCCACGAGAAGCCCAGTGAGCGGTCGAAGTCCACAGCGGCCGTGACCAGGGTCTCGACGCTGTCCCGCAACTCCTGGGCGAGACGGACCGTCGGTGCGGGTGCCCGTCCGTAGACGACGAAGCCCGTGGAGGGGCCGGAGCGGCGCGGGCGGTAGACGTTGCCCAACTGGGCGGTGAGGGTGCGCAACGCGTCCACCTGCCGGCGGACCCGCTCGATGTCCCGCACCAGCAGGTGCAGGCTGGCCCGAGCCTGGGCGTCGTGGGTTGCATGGTCGGCCATGAACAAGCCTCTCGAACCGGCGTTGAAAGGGATCGGGCCGTGTCGGCGGCCCAAGGGGTCAACTCTTTCTTGACCAACGCGCCGAGCGGTGTGTGGTCACGCTGAAAGGGCGTAAGGGAATATGCGCAGGGCGCACATCTGCGCGTACGCCCCCGCGGTTCCCGCCCGACGCCGGAGGGTTCCTGCCTTGCGTCACCGACCGGCCACGCGGGGGCCTGCCTCCGGCCCATAGACTGGTGCGCTGCCGTCACAGACCCCGGCCCCCGGCCGGACACCTGTGGGCCTGCACGAGAGATGCGAGGTATTTCCGAGTGAAGCTGGTCTTCGCAGGCACCCCCGAGGTCGCCGTTCCCGCTCTGGACGCTCTGATCGCCTCCGGACGGCACGAGGTGGCCGCCGTCGTCACCCGGCCGGACGCACCCGCCGGGCGCGGCCGCCACCTGGTCGCGAGCCCGGTCGCCGTACGCGCCGAGGAGGCCGGCATCGAGGTGCTCAAGCCCGCGAAGCCGCGCGACGAGGACTTCCTGGCGCGGCTGCGGGAGATCGCGCCCGACTGCTGCCCGGTCGTCGCCTACGGGGCGCTGCTGCCCAAGGTCGCCCTCGACATCCCGGTCCACGGCTGGGTCAACCTGCACTTCTCGCTGCTGCCCGCGTGGCGCGGCGCCGCCCCCGTGCAGCACGCCCTCATGGCGGGCGACGAGATCACCGGCGCCTCCACCTTCCTCATCGAGGAGGGGCTGGACTCCGGGCCCGTCTACGGCACCGTGACGGAACAGGTGCGCCCCACCGACACCAGCGGCGATCTGCTCACCCGGCTCGCCTTCGCCGGATCCGGGCTGCTCGTCGCCACCATGGACGGCATCGAGGACGGCACGGTCAAGGCCGTGCCGCAGCCCGCCGATGGCGTCACCATCGCGCCGAAGATCACCGTCGAGGATGCACAGGTCGACTGGTCGGCGCCCGCGCTGCGCGTGGACCGGGTGGTGCGCGGCTGCACGCCGGCCCCCGGTGCGTGGACCGTCTTCCGCGGTGAGCGGCTCAAGCTCATTCAGGTTGCGCTCACCCCCGACCGGCAGGACCTCGCGCCGGGTGAGCTGTCTGTCGGCAAGAACAACGTGCACGTCGGGACCGGGTCGCACGCCGTGGAACTGCTGTGGGTGCAGGCCCAGGGCAAGAAGCCGATGAAGGCGGCGGACTGGGCCCGAGGTGTCCGGAGCGCAGCCGGCGAGCAGCTCGGGGGACAGGGCGTGCGGTAGGGCGTCCCGGTCCGCGGGGCGGGGCAGCGGGGCTTGGGCGTCCGCCCGCCCGCGACGCAGGACGAGGTGCACGTAGGCTTGACGGGTACGTCATCCAGGATCCGGAGCACCTTTTTCGTGAGCGAGTCACCTCGTCGTCCCCGTCCGCAGGGCAAGGGCAAGCCGTACCGCCGTCCCAAGAAGGACCCCGTCCGCATCCTCGCCTTCGAGGCGCTGCGCGCCGTCGACGAGCGCGACGCGTACGCCAACCTCGTCCTGCCCCCGCTGCTGCGCAAGGCCCGTGAGAAGGACGGCTTCGACGGGCGGGACGCGGCGCTGGCCACCGAGCTGGTGTACGGCACGCTGCGCAGGCAGGGCACGTACGACGCGATCATCGCGGCCTGCATCGACCGGCCGCTGCGCGAGGTGGACCCGCCGGTCCTGGACGTGCTGAGCCTCGGCGCGCACCAGCTGCTCGGCACGCGTATCCCGTCGCACGCGGCGGTCTCCGCGACCGTGGAGCTGGCGCGGGTCGTCCTCGGCGACGGGCGCGCCAAGTTCGTCAACGCCGTGCTGCGCAAGGTCGCCCAGCACGATCTGGACGGCTGGCTGGAGCAGGTCGCACCGCCCTACGACGAAGACCCCGAGGACCATCTGGCCGTCGTGCACTCGCATCCGCGGTGGATCGTCTCGGCGCTCTGGGACGCGCTCGGCGGCGGCCGGGCCGGGATCGAGGACCTGCTGGAGGCCGACAACGAGCGGCCCGAGGTGACGCTCGTCGCGCGACCGGGCCGCGCGACCGCCGAGGAGCTGCTGGGGGGCCTGGGCGAGGAGGCGGCCCTGGCAGGCCGCTGGTCCCCCTACGCGGTACGGCTCACGGAGGGCGGCGATCCCGGTTCGCTCGACGCCGTGCGGGAGGGGCGCGCCGGCGTCCAGGACGAGGGCAGCCAGCTCGTCGCGCTCGCCCTTGCGAACGCGCCCGTCGACGGGCCCGACCGGGCATGGCTCGACGGCTGCGCGGGCCCCGGCGGCAAGGCCGCGATGCTCGCCGGTCTCGCCGCCCAGCGGGGTGCCGTGCTCCTCGCCTCCGAGAAGCAGCCGCACCGCGCCGGACTCGTGGCCAAGGCGCTGGCCGGCAACCCCGGCCCGTACCAGGTCATCGCCGCGGACGGCACCCGCCCGCCGTGGCGCCCCGGCGCCTTCGACCGCGTCCTGATGGACGTGCCCTGCACCGGGCTCGGTGCCCTGCGCCGCAGGCCGGAGGCCCGGTGGCGGCGCCGCCCGGACGACCTGGAGGGTTTCGCGCCCCTGCAGCGCGCACTGCTGCGCACCGCCCTCGCCGCGGTCCGTGTCGGCGGCGTCGTCGGCTACGCGACCTGCTCACCGCACCTTGCCGAGACCCGCGCCGTCGTCGACGACGTGCTCAAGCACGACGGTGGTGCCGAGCTCATCGACGCCCGCCCGCTGCTGCCGGGCGTACCGGCGCTGGGCGAGGGGCCGGATGTACAGCTGTGGCCGCATCTGCACGGCACGGACGCGATGTATCTGGCGCTGCTGCGACGCACCGTCTGAGGGCCGGACGGTCGTCGCCGAGGGAGGCCGGACGGGCCCCGTCCGCCGCAGCCGCCCGGCGGCCGGCGGCGGTCCCTGACGTACTCACGGTCGTACTGAGGCACGGACCGAGGAGAGCAACCTGCACCGGGCATGGCAGGCTTGGGGCATGGCCGTGCAGATCAACCCCAGCATCCTGTCCTCGGACTTCGCCCGCCTCGCCGATGAGGCGAAGGCCGTCGAAGGCGCCGACTGGCTCCATGTCGACGTGATGGACAACCACTTCGTCCCGAACCTCACCCTCGGGGTGCCGGTCGTGGAGTCCCTGAGCCGTGCGACGGACACTCCGCTGGACTGCCATCTGATGATCGAGAACCCCGACCGCTGGGCCCCGCAGTACGTCGAGGCCGGTGCCGGCTCGGTGACCTTCCACGTCGAGGCGGCGGCCGCACCCGTGCGCCTCGCGCGCGAGATCCGTGCGAAGGGCGCCCGGGCCTCCATGGCCCTGAAGCCGGCCACGCCCATCGAGCCGTACGAGGACCTGCTCCCCGAGCTGGACATGCTGCTGGTCATGACCGTCGAGCCGGGCTTCGGCGGGCAGGCGTTCCTCGACATCATGCTGCCGAAGATCCGCCGCACCCGTGAGCTGATCAGCAAGCACGGCCTTGAGCTGTGGCTGCAGGTCGACGGCGGTGTCTCGGCCTCCACCATCGAGCGCTGCGCCGAGGCCGGCGCGGACGTCTTCGTCGCCGGTTCGGCGGTGTACGGAGCGGACGACCCGGCCGAGGCGGTACGTGTACTACGCACCCAGGCGGAGGCGGCGACCGCCACCGCCGGATGGGCGTGCAACCACTGACCGACGAGTACGTGAACGCCGCCCATCAGGGCTGATCAAGCACGCCGGATCTGCAAGGATGAACGGCGAATCCAGAGTGTGAACAGCAGTGAGGAGAGCGCCGTGACTGGCATGTCGGCGGGACGGCCAGCCCTGCGGATGGGACCCGCTGAGCTGGTGCAGGCGGCGGCCATGGCCCGTCGCTTCTACCTCGAGGGCAAGTCCAAGATCCAGATCGCCGAGGAGTTCGGCGTCAGCCGGTTCAAGGTGGCCCGGGTTCTGGAGACGGCGCTCGAGCGTGACCTCGTACGGATCGAGATCCGGGTGCCGGCCGAACTGGACGCCGAGCGCTCCGACGCGCTGCGCTCCCGGTACGGCCTGCGGCACGCCGTGGTCGTCGAGTCCCCGGCCGAGGCCGAAGAGTCGCCCGACCCCGAGAACCTCGGCGAGGTCGCGGCGGACCTCCTCGGCGAGCTCGTCAACGAGGGCGATGTCCTCGGCCTCGCCTGGGGCCGTTCGACGATCCACATGGCGGCCGCCCTCGACCGGCTGCCGCCCTGCACCGTCGTGCAGCTGACGGGCGTGTACGACGCCGGGACGGCCGAACGCGGCTCCGTCGAGGCCGTCCGGCGCGCCGCGCAGGTGTCCGGCGGGGACGCGCATCCCATCTACGCGCCGATGCTGCTGCCCGACGCGGCGACGGCCGCGGCGCTGCGCAACCAGACCGGCATCGCCCGCGCCTTCGAGTACTTCGACAAGGTCACCGTGGCCTGTGTGTCCATCGGGTCCTGGGAGGCGGGTATCTCCACGGTCCACGACATGCTCAGCGACGAGGAGCGCGCCCACTACGCGTCGCTCGGTGTCGCCGCCGAGATGTCGGCCCACCTCTTCGACGCGGAGGGGCGGCGGGTCGGCCGGGACCTGGGCGAGCGGTGCATAACTGTCGAGGCCGACCGGCTGCGGCGCATTCCCGAGGTCGTCGCCATCGCGGGCGGTCAGCGCAAGGCGCCGGCGATCGACGCGGTGCTTCGGTCGGGGCTGGTCACCAGCCTCGTCACGGACACGGCGGCTGCGGACTTCCTGATGACCGCCGGCCCCACGCCGCGGCCGGCCCTCGACCGGGCGGACCCGGACGGGCCGTGACCTTTGAGTTCTCCCCACCCCGGACGGGCTGGAATTCAGCCCGTCCGGCGCTTGAGGACCGGGGTCCGGGGCGGAGCCCCAGTTACGGGAAGGGGCGGGGTGGGGGAACGAGACAACCGAGGCGGTGCGAGATGACCGAGCACGGCTGGGCCACCGCCGTCCTCGACCTCACCGGGGTCGAGGACAAGGTGGAGTTCATGGAGCGCTGCGCACGGGCGCTGGAGCTGCCCGCATGGTTCGGGCGGAACTGGGACGCGCTTGCGGACAGCCTCACCGACGCCACCGTATGGCCGTCGGCCGCCGAACGCGGCCTGCTGGTGGTCGTCACGGGCTGGCAGACGTACGCCGCGGCACAGCCGGGGGAGTGGGCCGTCGCGCAGGAGGTCTTCACGGAGGCCGTGGACCGCATGCGGGAGCGGGGCCCGGCGCTGGCGGTGGTCCTGGCGCTCGGAGGATCCGACCAGCCCCTCATCGATATGACTGGATGATTGTCCCGCCCGCTGTACAGCCCTCCCATGGGACAATGAAGTACGTGCTTCTCCCCCTCGGCTGACCTGCCCGGGGGCCACTCTGATCGACTGGGATGTGCAGCACGTGCGTTTCCTCAACGACATCCAGCCCCCGTACGACCTGACGTACGACGACGTCTTCATGGTGCCCAGCCGCTCCGCGGTCGGCTCGCGGCAGGACGTGGACCTCGCGTCGCTGGACGGCTCCGGCACCACGATCCCGCTGGTCGTCGCCAACATGACCGCGATCGCGGGCCGCCGGATGGCGGAGACCGTCGCCCGTCGCGGCGGACTCGTCGTCATCCCCCAGGACATCCCGATCGAGGTCGTCACCGAGGTCGTCTCCTGGGTCAAGCAGCGCCACCTCGTGCTGGACACCCCGATCGTGCTGGCCCCGCACCAGACCGTCGCCGACGCGCTGGCCCTGCTGCACAAGAGGGCGCACGACGCCGGTGTCGTGGTGGACGAGGCCCACAGGCCCATCGGCGTGGTGACCGACGCCGACCTCAGCGGCGTCGACCGCTTCACGCAGCTGACCGAGGTCATGTCGAAGGACCTGTTTCTCCTCGACGCCGACATAGACCCGCGCCAGGCCTTCACCACGCTCGACGGCGCCAACCGCCGGTACGCCCCCGCCGTGGACGGCGACGGCCGCCTCGCCGGCATCCTGACCCGCAAGGGCGCCCTCCGCGCGACCCTCTACAAGCCCGCCGTGGACGGGCAGGGCAGGCTGCGCATCGCCGCCGCCGTGGGGATCAACGGGGACGTGGCGGGCAAGGCCAAGCAGCTCCTCGACGCGGGCGTCGACGCCCTCGTCGTCGACACGGCGCACGGTCACCAGGAGTCGATGATCACCGCGCTGAAGGCCGTGCGGGCGATCGACCCGCAGGTGCCGGTCGTCGCGGGCAACGTCGTCGCGGCCGAGGGCGTCAGGGACCTGATCGAGGCCGGTGCGGACATCGTCAAGGTGGGCGTGGGCCCGGGCGCCATGTGCACCACGCGCATGATGACCGGTGTCGGCCGCCCCCAGTTCTCCGCCGTCCTCGAGTGCGCCGCGGAGGCCAGGAAGTACGGCAAGCACGTGTGGGCCGACGGCGGTGTGCGGCACCCGCGCGACGTCGCCATGGCGCTGGCCGCCGGCGCGTCGAACGTGATGGTCGGCTCGTGGTTCGCGGGCACGTACGAGTCGCCGGGCGATCTGCAGCAGGACGCCGACGGGCGGCTCTACAAGGAGTCGTTCGGCATGGCCTCCGCGCGTGCCGTCCGCAACCGTACGAGCGAGGAGTCCGCGTACGACCGCGCCCGCAAGGCGCTGTTCGAAGAGGGCATCTCCACCTCCCGGATGTTCCTCGACCCGGTCCGTCCGGGCGTCGAGGACCTGATCGACTCGATCATCGCGGGCGTCCGCTCCTCCTGCACTTACGCCGGGGCCAACTCGCTCGAGGAGTTCGCCGAGAAGGCGATCGTCGGTATCCAGAGCGCGGCGGGCTACGCGGAGGGCCAGCCGCTGCACAACAGCTGGAACTGAGCCGGGACCGAGCCGCAACCGAGTCGTCGGAGCGCCGTGACGGCTCTCGACGGTGCGTGCCGCGACGGCTCCCGTGGTCCTGGCCTTGGGGGCCGTCGGACCCGTGTTCTACTTGACTGCCCGCACGCGCACCACCACGCCCGTCTTCCGGCCGCCCCGGCCGCCTGACGACCTCTCCCGGAAAAGTGATCCACCCGCAGTGCTGAACGATCTCGACGAACGCATCGTGCACGCCCTCGCCGAGGACGCCCGCCGCTCCTACGCCGACATCGGCCAGCTCGTCGGACTGTCCGCGCCCGCCGTGAAGCGGCGCGTGGACCGGCTGCGCGCCACCGGCGCCATCACCGGATTCACGGTCCGCGTCGACCCGGCCGCCCTCGGCTGGGAGACCGAGGGGTTCGTCGAGCTCTACTGCCGGCGCAACACCTCGCCCGAGACCATCCAGCGGGGTCTCGAGCGCTACCAGGAGGTCGTGGCCGCCTCGACCGTCACGGGTGACGCGGACGCCGTCGTGCAGGTGTTCGCCTCCGACATGCGGCACTTCGAGCGGGTCCTGGAGCGGATCGCGGGGGAGCCGTTCGTCGAGCGCACGAAGTCCGTGCTGGTCCTGTCGCCGTTGGTGCGCCGGTTCTCGTCGGGTTCGCCGGCGTAGGACACAGGTGCCGGTCGGCGCCATCTGGGCCGGACGCGCGAGCCCGTCTAGCATCGGTCCCATGACCTGGCGACATTGATCCACCAGCCGTGCCTCCCGAGGGCCGCCTCGGACGCCGTACCTCCGGTGTCCGAAACGTCCCTGTGGGAAGGCCTCATGACTCTTTCACCTGCGCGTGTGTCCGGCACCGGTGTCCGGCGGCTGACGACCACGCTGTACGGCTACGCGTTCCTCGACGACTTCGTCCTGCTCTACCCGGTGTACGCGCTGCTGTTCCGCGACACCGGTCTGACGGTCTGGCAGATCTCCTCGCTGTTCGCCGTGTGGTCGCTGACCGGTGTCCTGCTGGAGATCCCGTCCGGCGCCTGGGCCGACGCCGTGTCGCGGCGCCTGCTGCTGTGGCTCGGGCCGCTGCTCACCGCCGCCGGCTTCGCCCTGTGGGTACTCGCCCCGTCGTACTGGGCGTTCGCCCTCGGCTTCGTGCTCTGGGGTGCCAAGGGAGCCCTGAGCTCCGGCGCGCTGGAGGCGCTGGTGTACGAGGAACTCGACCGGCTCGGCGCGGTCGACCGGTACGCGCGCGTGATGGGCCGGGCACGGGCCGCCGGGCTGGTGGCGGTGACGGCTGCGATGGGGCTGGCCGGGCCGGTGTTCGCGGCCGGCGGCTATCCCGCCGTGGGGCTCGCCAGCGTGCTGGCCTGTCTGCTGGCCGCGTTCGCCGCGTACCGGTTCCCGGAGCACCACGTCGCGACCACCCCGCACGAGGCCGCGGACGACGAGCCCGGCGACGGGTGGGTCCGCACCCTGCGGGCCGGTCTCGCCGAGGCCCGCGGCGACCGGTCCGTGCGCGGTGCCCTGCTGCTCGTCCCTGCCGTCACCGCCGTGTGGGGCGCGCTCGACGAGTACACGCCGCTGCTGGTACGCGACACCGGCATATCCGAAGGCGCCGTACCGCAGTTGCTGCTGATGGTCTGGGCCGGGGCGACGGCGGGCGGGCTGCTGGCCGGCGTGGGACAGAGGCTCGGGACGTCCGGACTCGCCGGGCTGCTCGCGGGCTCCGCGCTGGCCCTGGCCGCGGGCGCGGCGGCGCGCACCCCCTCCGGCATCGCGCTGGTGGCCCTCGCCTTCGGCGGTTTCCAGCTGGCGAGCGTCCTGGCCGACGCCCGGCTCCAGCAGCGCATCGAAGGAACAGGACGGGCCACCTTGACCTCGGTCGCAGGGGTGGGCACGGACCTCACCACGGTCGCCGTATACGGCGCTTACGCGGTGATCGGATCGACCACCGCGCACAGCACCGTATTCGCGCTGATGGCGGTGCCGTACCTGGTCACGGCGCTGCTGCTGGCGTCCCGAGCGCATCCGTGACCTGCGGCTTCCGCCGCGCAACGAATCGCCGCCAGACCCCTGTACGACGCAACGATTCGTTCACCGATGCGCAACGGCTCCTGCTTGTGACGCCACGGCCGCCGCCCGTACGGTCTATCCGGCCCCCCAATCCCCGTCCCACGGTGAGGAATCACGCATGCGCACCGCCCTGCTCCAGAGCTCCGGCCGGCCCGGTTCGGTCGTCGAGAACCTCAAGGTCCTCGACGAGGCCGCGGGCCGGGCGGCAGCGGCGGGCGCAGGGCTGCTGGTGACGCCGGAGATGTTCCTGACCGGGTACGCGATCGGCGACGGCGTCGCCCGGCTCGCCGAGCCCGCCGACGGCGACTCCGCCGACGCGGTCGCGGAGATCGCCGGACGGCACGGGCTCGCGATCGCCTACGGCCATCCCGAGCGGTCCGGCGACCGGGTCTTCAACTCCGTCCAGCTCATCGCCGCCGACGGCACCCGCCTGGCGAACTACCGCAAGACCCACCTCTTCGGCTGTTTCGAACGCGACCACTTCACGCCTGGGGAGCAGCCGGTGGTGCAGGCGGAGCTGAACGGCCTCCGCGTCGGCCTGATGATCTGCTACGACGTGGAGTTCCCGGAGAACGTCCGTGCCCACGCCCTCGCGGGCACCGACCTGCTCCTGGTGCCCACGGCCCAGATGCACCCGTTCCAGTTCGTGGCCGAGTGCGTGGTCCCGGTGCGGGCCTTCGAGAGCCAGATGTACATCGCGTACGTCAACCGCGTCGGCCAGGAAGGGGAGTTCGACTTCGTCGGGCTCTCCACGCTGGCCGGGCCCGACGGGGTCGCCCGGGCGCGCGCCGGACGCGGTGAGGAACTGGTCCTCGTCGACGCCGACCCCGTCCTTCTCGCGGCTTCCCGCGAGGCCAACCCGTATCTGAAGGACCGCCGCCCCGGCCTCTACGGGTCCCTCGTCTGAACCCCAGACCTCCCCCTTTTTTTCTGATTTTTCAGACTTTTCGCGCAAGGAGTCCGTACCCCATGACGTCCACGGTGCCCAACGCCGTCCAGCACACCGGCGGCGCGCAGCCGCCGATCACCATGTTCGGGCCGGACTTCCCCTACGCCTACGACGACTTCCTCGCGCACCCCGCGGGCCTCGGGCAGATGCCCGCGACCGAGCACGGCACCGAGGTCGCCGTCGTCGGCGGCGGACTGTCCGGCATCGTGGCGGCGTACGAGCTGATGAAGATGGGCCTCAAGCCGGTCGTCTACGAGGCCGACCGGATCGGCGGGCGGCTGCGGACCGTGGGCTTCGACGGCTGCGACCCCTCGCTCACCGCGGAGATGGGCGCGATGCGCTTCCCGCCGTCCTCGACTGCGCTGCAGCACTACATCGACCTGGTGGGCCTTCAGACCCAGCCCTTCCCGAACCCGCTCGCCGAGGCCACCCCGTCCACGGTCGTCGACCTCAAGGGCGAATCGCACTACGCCGAGACGCTCGACGACCTGCCGCAGGTCTACCGGGACGTCGCCGACGCGTGGAACGCCTGTCTGGAAGAGGGTGCCGACTTCTCCGACATGAACCGGGCCATGCGCGAGCGCGACGTCCCGCGCATCCGCGAGATCTGGTCCCGGCTCGTCGAAAAGCTCGACAACCAGACCTTCTACGGCTTCCTCTGCGACTCGGAGGCCTTCAGGTCCTTCCGGCACCGCGAGATCTTCGGCCAGGTCGGCTTCGGCACCGGCGGCTGGGACACCGACTTCCCCAACTCCATCCTGGAGATCCTGCGCGTCGTGTACACCGAGGCCGACGACCACCACCGCGGCATCGTCGGCGGCAGCCAGCAGCTTCCGCTGCGGCTGTGGGAGCGCGAGCCGGAGAAGATCGTGCACTGGCCCTACGGCACGTCTCTCAAGTCGCTGCACGTGAACGGCGAGCCGCGCCCGGCCGTGACCCGGCTGCACCGCACCGCCGGCAACCGCATCACCGTCACGGACGCCTCCGGAGACATCCGCTCCTACCGAGCCGTGATCTTCACCGCCCAGTCCTGGATGCTGCTGTCCAAGATCGCGTGTGACGACGAGCTCTTCCCGATCGACCACTGGACGGCGATCGAGCGCACCCACTACATGGAGTCCAGCAAGCTCTTCGTACCGGTCGACCGGCCCTTCTGGCTGGACAAGGCCGTCGACGACAGGGGAAATCCGACGGGGCGGGACGTCATGTCGATGACGCTCACCGACCGTATGACGCGCGGGACCTACCTCCTCGACAACGGCCCCGACAAGCCCGCCGTCATCTGCCTCTCCTACACCTGGTGCGATGACAGCCTCAAGTGGCTGCCGCTGTCGGCCGGCGAGCGCATGGAGGTCATGCTCAAGTCGCTCGGCGAGATCTATCCGAAGGTCGACATCAGGAAGCACATCATCGGCAACCCGGTGACCGTCTCCTGGGAGAACGAGCCGTACTTCATGGGCGCGTTCAAGGCCAACCTGCCCGGCCACTACCGCTACCAGCGGCGCCTGTTCACCCACTTCGTGCAGGACCGCCTGCCCGAGGACAAGCGCGGCATCTTCCTCGCCGGTGACGACATCTCCTGGACGGCGGGCTGGGCCGAGGGCGCCGTCCAGACGGCGCTCAACGCGGTGTGGGGCGTCATGCACCAGCTGGGCGGGGCGACCGATCCGACGAACCCCGGCCCGGGCGACGTGTACGACGAGATCGCGCCGGTCGAACTGCCGGAGGACTGACGGGAAGCGGAAGCGGTCTCCGGGCGGGAAACCACGGGTCTCCCGCCCCCCGGCCGAGCTCCCGCACTGCTCAGCCCCCGGCCGAGCTCCCGTCCTGCTCAGACCCCGGCGGCCCGCGCCGCCTCGTACACCTCCGCTGCCACGTCCTTGAGCTCCTCCGCGTTCCGGACGGAGCTGCTGAGGTCGACGAAGATCTCGTCCAGACCGACCTCGGCATGCGCGACGAGGTCCTCGACGATCTGTTCGACGTTCCCCTGGAAGGGGGCGCGGTCCTCGCCTTCGTACGCCTTCGCCGAGTACCGCGTGTTCACCCGGAGCACGCTCTGGACCGGCTCCGTGCGGCCCTTCTCCGCTGCCGCGTCCTGCACCTGGCGCCACTGTGCGGCGAGCTGGTCGGCGCCCATGGCGGCCGGCATCCAGCCGTCGGCGCGCTCCACGAGCCGGCGCAGCGCGCGCGGGCTGCTCGCCGGGAGCAGGATCGGGATGGGACGGGCGGGCTTCGGGCCCACCTCCGACGGCGCGATCGTGGTCAGTGTTCCCTCGTACGACACGGGGTCCGGGCCCCAGACCGCCCGGCACACGTCGAGGAGTTCGTCGAGGACCTTGCCGCGCTGCTCGAACGGGGCCACCGACGCGGCTGCGTACTCGTCGTGAGACCAGCCCGTGCCGAGCCCGGCCACCACCCGGCCGTCGCTCGCGGCGTCCAGCGTGGCGAGGGAGCGGGCCAGCTGGAAGGGCACGTGCAGCGGGGCGATCAGCACGCTGGTGCCCAGCCGCGCGCGTTCGGTGACGGCGGCGGCCAGCGTCAGCGTCACCAGCGGGTCGGCCACCGAGCGGTACTGGTCGGGCCAGGGCAGGCCCGGGATCCCGTAGAGGCCCTGCGTCGCCGGCTCGGGGAACAGGATCCGCTCGAACACCCACAGGCTCTCGTACCCGATGGCCTCGGCCGCCTTCGCCACCGCGGGCACGTCGCGGCCGATGTCGTACTGCTTCATCTGCGGGAGTGCCAGTCCGAGTGGAATCGCCATGCCTGTGCTCCTTCGCATCAGTGACCGGTCGCTGTCGGCGGGCGCAGCGCTCGCCCGGCCGGCGCACACGGCGCGGTGTCGTCCGCGTCACCGTCCGGCTCGTCAACGTACAGCGCACACACAGATTCCCCATGTCGACGACCCGGCACGGCTGGATCTGTGCGTACGTCAAGGCTGGACCGGTACGGCGGCGGCCCGCCGCAGTGACCCGTCAGCCCGGCAGCGGAGTGAGCAGCATGCGGCCCACCAGCCCCACGCCCGTGTCGAGCCGCTGAGTGAACTCCTCCACGACCTCCGGGAGTTTGCGCAGTGCCCAGAGCGTCCGGGCCGCCGCCCATGCGCCGTCCCGCGCGCGTTCCAGACTCCACGAGCCGACCAGATGCGTCAGCGGGTCGGCGATCTGCAGCAGATCGGGACCGGGCATCAGATCTTCGCGGATGCGCTCCTCCAGCGACACGAGGAGGTCGCCCACGCGATCGAACTCGTCCTCCAGCTCGGCCGGTTCGCAGTCGAGCGTACGACAGGTGTCCACGACGGCGAGCGCCAGATCGTGCCCGATGTGCGCATTGATGCCCGCGAGTGCGAACTGCAACGGACGTACGCCGGGATGGCGCCGATACTCGAACAGCGGCCGCCAGCATGCCGGAGGGCGGCGTTCTTCGGCCACCGCGTCCACCGCCGCGAGATAGCGCTCGGCGAACCGAACGTCCAGGGTGGCGGCGGCGCGCGGGTCCGGGAACTCATCTGTGTCGATACGCCGGTCGACCTCTTCCGTGACGGTCAGGTAGACGTGGTTGAAGACCGCTACGCCGTCATCGACCGGCCACGCCGCGCCCAGCGCGCGCATCCGCGCCACCACCGCGTCGACCCCGTGCGGCGGCGAATATGTGAACTGTTCCAACTGCGCCATGGGGGCAGGGTCCCAGCCCTAGGCTGGCGCGGGTGCCGCCGGGCCGCGGGCTTCCCCAGAACGGGGGAACGCGCGCCGCTTCCTGCGGACCGGGCCAGGACATGACCTGGCACCGGCAGGCCAGGACATGGCCCCGCCCGGCACCGGCAGACATGGACCGACCACGGCGCAGGGGACCGCCGGACCAGGCCGTGGCGCGAGAGAGCGCCACGGAGAAGGGGGAACAGCACGTGTCAGGCCCACGCGCGCAGCGCCTGGCGGAACGCAGGAGGCGGCGCGGGCGCACCGGCCGCGCTGCCATGGCCGCGGCGGCATCGGTCGTGGTAGCGGTCGGCACGGTCACCGGCCTGGTCAACGCGCTTGACCAGGGCGGCGGAACGGACGAGGCGCGGCCGACGGTGACCAGGTCGCCGAGTCTGCTGCCGCTGCCCGCGGTGCCCAGCACGTCCCCGTCCACCATCTCGGCCTCGCCGTCGCCCTCCAAGTCCTCGCCCAAACCGTCGCCCAAGGCCAAGGTCACCACCAAGGCGCCGAAGACGTCCGCTCCCGCAGCGCCCGCTGTGTCCACGCGGCTGTATCTGCACAACGACTCGCAGGTGCTCGACTGGGTACGGGCCAACCGCGGCGATCCGCGGCGGCCGCTCATCGAGTCCCGGATCGCCGACCAGCCCGCTGCGGTGTGGTTCGCCGACTACACGCCTTCGACGATCACCTCACGCGTGCGTGCGGTCACGTCGAGGGCCGCGGCGAGCGGCCGGGTGCCGGTCGTCGTGCCGTACGCGATTCCGCAGCGAGACTGCGGGGGTGCGTCCCAGGGTGGGGCGCCCGACCTCGACGCGTACGACGCGTGGATCGACAAGTTCGCCGCCGGGCTCGGCTCCGGCGAGGTCATCGTGATCCTGGAACCCGACTCCCTCGCGCAGATCGACTGTCTCTCGGCGGGCGACCAGGCGGGGCGGTACGCCTCCCTGGCCCGCGCGGGCCGCGTCCTCAAGGCGGCGGACCCCCGGGCCAGGGTCTACTACGACGCGGGCCACTCCGACTGGAACCCGCCCGCCACACAGGCGGCCCGGCTGCGGCAGGCGGGCGCGGCGTCGGCCGCCTCCTCCGACGGCATCTTCACCAACGTCTCGAACTTCCACCGCACCACCGAGGAAGTGGCCTACGCCCGCCAGGTCCTGTCGGCGCTCGGCGGGCCGGCCGGCCTGGGCGCGGTCATCGACACCAGCCGGAACGGCAACGGTGCCCCGGCGGACGGCGAGTGGTGCGACCCGGCGGGCCGCAAGCTCGGCCAGGCGCCGACGTTGCATACCGGACTGGCCCGAATCGACGCCTACCTCTGGGTCAAGCTGCCCGGCGAGTCCGACGGCTGCAAGGGCGCACCGGGCACATTCACCCCGGACTACGCCTACGACCTGGTGACGGGCGGCTGACCCCCCGACGCGTCGCCGCCCCGTGGCGTTGATCGAGATCTGGGCGCCGGGCAGGCCGATCATGCCGTGGACAAGGACGGCGGTCCGAGGATGGGCGCTATGAACATCGCAACCTGTTTGCATCGCTGAATGGGGGGTGCGAACGAGCCCCCCGTACCATTGTCGACGTGGAACCCGGTACATCCCCGACGAGCGGCCAGGTCACGCGGATGACGGTCCGGGTTGGGGGCGACACCGGGTCGATTCGAACGGTTGACCACTGATCTTGTACTTTCCGTTCGGTAAGTACACGAACGGAGAGTGCTGAATGTCGGGTTTCGGGTGGAAGCTGCATGGCGATGGCCGGCATCTGAAACCAGGTGAGGTCGTCAAGCCGAACGAGCGGCTCACCTGGACCCGGACGGTCGGGTTGGGTGCGCAGCACGTCGTCTCGATGATCGGTGCCTGCTTCGTCGCCCCGGTGCTGATGGGGCTCAACCCGAGCCTCGGCCTCATGGCCTCGGGCGTCGCGACCCTGCTGTTCCTGGTCATCACGCGCGGACGAGTCCCCAGCTACCTGGGATCGTCGCTCTCCTTCGTCGGTGTCGCCGCTGTCATCGGCAGCCAGGGCGGTGGGCCGGCGGAACTCACCGGCGCGCTGTTCGTGGTGGGCCTCGCCCTGGCCGTGGTCGGTGTCGTGGTCCAGCGCCTCGGCGCGCGGGTCATCCACGCGGTGCTGCCGCCGGCGGTGACAGGCGCCGTCGTCATGCTGATCGGCTTCAATCTCGCTCCGGTGGCCGCGGGAACCTACTGGCCGCAAGACCAGTGGACGGCGCTCGCCACGATGCTGTTCACCGGTCTCGCGCTCGTCGTCCTGCGCGGATTCTGGTCACGTATCGCCATTTTCCTGGGCCTGGTCTTCGGTTATCTGCTCTCCTGGATCCTCGACCTCGCACTGGGCAAGATCCACTCTGCCGACGGCAGCGGCAAGGTCGTGGACCACTGGCGTCTCGACCTGAGCTCGGTCAAGGAAGCCGCCTGGATCGGCTTCCCCGACATGCACGCGCCCACGTTCAGCGCGTCGGCGATCGTCGTCGCCCTCCCCGTCCTGATCGCTCTGGTCGCCGAGAACACCGGCCACATCAAGGCGGTCGGCGAGATGACCGGCGACCCCCTCGACGACAAGCTCGGCACTGCCATCGCCGCGGACGGCGCGGCCACCATGCTCTCCACCGTCGCCGGTGGCCCGGCCACGACCACGTACGCCGAGAACATCGGCGTCATGGCCGCCACCCGCGTCTACTCGACCGCCGCCTACATGTGTGCCGCGTTCTTCGCGCTTCTCTTCGGCCTGTGCCCGAAGTTCGGGGCGTTCGTCGTGGCCATCCCGGGCGGTGTGCTGGGCGGCATCACCGTCATCCTCTACGGCATGATCGGCCTGCTCGGTGCCCAGATCTGGATCCGTAACAAGGTCGACTTCAGCCAGCCGCTCAACCTGATTCCGGCAGCCGCCGGCGTCATCGTCGGCATCGGCGGCGTATCGCTGAAGATCACCGACAACTTCGAGCTCAGCGGCATCGCCCTCGGCACCCTCCTGGTGCTCACCGGCTACCACTGCCTCCGTTGGCTCTCCAAGGCAGCGGGCACGCCGCAGGGGGCGCTGCTGGACGCGGGCACGACGAGGTACGACGACTCGGTGGCGTAGGCGGGGAACGCGCGCTGACGGAGACGTACGGGCGCGGGCGGGGCTCTTCGAGCCGCCGTTCGCGCCCGTTCCCGTTACCGGTTCTGTCGGGCCGGCGGAGTGTGGCGAGGCGTCGTTCAGGCGTCCTGCCGTCGGCTGCCGGTGCGCAGGAAGGTCGCGGCGATCAGGGCGCCGAGCAGGACGAGCGCGGCGTTGACGGCGATCGCGACGGCGACGCCGTGGTGGATGGCGGCGGCGGTGGTGGCGCCGGCGGTGGCCGAGGTGACGACCGCGGACATGATCGGCGTACCCATGGTGATGCCGACCTGCTGGGACATCGAGGTGAGCCCGGTGGCGAGGCCCTGCTCCCGGTCGGGCAGGCCGCTGGTGGCGGTGACCATGAAGCCGACGATGGTGAGCATGTTGCCGACCCCGCCGAAGAAGGTGGCGGGCAGCAGCAGTGCCATGGACGGGCCGGTCGAGGTGCCGAGAAACAGGAGCGCGGCGGTGCAGACGGTCTGGATCAGCCCCCCTGCGACCAGCGCGGTCAGGGTCGAGGTCTTCGCGATCACCTTCGGCGCGACGAGGCCGCCGAGGACGGTGCCGAGCCCCAGGACGCCGAAGGAGATTCCGGCGGCGAGCGGGGAGAAGCCGAGGGTCTTCTGCAGGTAGAGCGTGAGCAGGTAGACGAGTGAGGTCTCGGTGACGAAGGCGACCAGGCCGAGGACATTGCCCCAGGCGACATTGCGGCGTGAGAGGACGTCCAGCGGGACCAGCGGCTCGGTGACGTTGCGTTCGATCAGGACGAACACCGCGAGCAGCACCGCGCCGGAGATCAGGCCGGTCAGGGCGTGCGCATCGGTCCAGCCGTACTCGCCGGCCTGGGTGAGCCCGTAGACCAGGCCGAGCAGGCCCAGGGTGACGGCCAGGGCGCCGGGCAGGTCCAGCCTCGGACGGATGGCCGGCTCGGACTCCTTGATGACGGTCGGGGCGATCGCAACGACGACGAGGGCGACGGGCAGGTTGATGAAGAACGCCCAGCGCCAGGAGAACAGGTCGGTCAGGATGCCGCCGAGGATGGCGCCGGTGGTGAAACCGGCCGACATCAGCGCGCCGTTGATGCCCAGCGCCTTCTGCCGCAGCGGGCCCTCGGGGAACGAGGTGGTCAGCAGGGACAGGCCCGCCGGGGTGGCGGCGGCGGTGGCCAGACCCTGCGCGACGCGGGCGGCGATGAGGATCTCCGGGCTGGTGGCCAGGCCGCCGGCCAGCGAGGCGAGCCCGAGCAGTGCCAGGCTGCCGAGGAAGATCTTCTTACGGCCGACCAGGTCGCCGATGCGGCCGAAGAAGAGCGTGAAACCCGCAGCGCACAACGCGAAGGCGGTGGCGATCCACTGCAGGTTCGCCAGGGAGAAACCAAGGCTGTCGCCGATCGCGGGCAGCGCCACGTTCAGGATCGAGAAGTCGACGGCCAGCATGAACTGGGCCACCAGCAGCACCGCGAGGACGAGCTTCGACCTGCCGGTCAGCGGCTGGGACTGATCCGGTGCTGCAGCAGCATGCACCGTGCGTCGCGACGCCGTCTTCGGCGTGGACATGGCGATCACTTCCTTTCATCTCCGCCCGCACGCCGACATCGGAGCCGAGAGACGGCGGAGAGAGGGGGCCGAGGAGATCACGGATGGAACAGTTAATGGCACTGTGGTTCCGTTACGGTGGCGAAGGTAGCACGACTGCAGTCGTAAGGGAACTGGGGTCCCGTTATGCTGGGCGTGGCATCGTGGAGCGCTGCTCGAAAGGAGGTCGCATGTCCGCCACCCCTGCCCCCGGCACCGTCCGCCCCGGCGGCCGCACCGCCCGCGTCCGCGAGGCGGTCCTGCAGGCCACCGGCGACGCCTTGGCCCAGGACGGCTTCGAGGCACTCGACTTGGCGGACATCGCGCACCGCGCCGGCGTCGGCAAGACCACCCTCTACCGACGCTGGGGCACCCCCGGCGCCCTTGCCGCGGACCTGCTCGCCGACATGGCCGAGCAATCCCTGCCGCGCACGGACACCGGTTCCCTCGAAGAAGACCTCACGGCGAACGCGCGCCTGGTCGTCAAAACCCTGACCGACCCCCGTCAAGCGCGCCTGTTCAAAGCCCTGATCGCCGCATCCCTCTGCAACGAACAGGCCGCCGAAGCCCTCCACCGTTTCTACGACGTACGCATCGCCGAATGGGCCGGCTGTGTCACCGACGCCATCCGGCGCGGCGAACTCCCCGACGACACCGACCCGCACGCCGTCATCGCCGCCGTATCGGCCCCGCTCTACTACGCCTTCCTCAACACCGGACGCACCCCGACCACCCTCGACGCCGACCGCGCCGCGCGCGCCGCCACCGCCGCCGCGCGCGTCGGCACCTGGACACAGCTGCCCGTGAAGTCGCCCGCCGCCTCACCCGGGGCCAAGGGCGAGAAGAGCCTGCCCCAGCCTCCCGCCGCTCCGGTCAGGCTTCCGCAAGCGGACTGAACTCAGAGGTCGTACGAAAGCCTCGTCATGCAGGTGCACGTGCGGCAGGGAACCGTTGTACTTCCGCCATGGTCGACTACCTGCAAAGGGACACCTCCGACCGGCTTCAGTACTTCACCCACCGTGGCTTCCGCGGCGCCAGGCCCTTGGCTCGCCACCAGCTGCCCTACGACACACCGCAGATCCTGAACGTCGAGGAACGAGAGGGCGTCCTCATCACCTACGAGCGCGAGTTGACCGGGGCACCGCTCCGGCCGGGCTCCGCAGTCCGGCCACCCGAACGGGACGTGCCCTCCAGAGAAACCGATGCCCTCCTCACCGTTCTGTCCGGCCTCGCCACCGTCCCAGGCACCGAAGCCATGCGACGCCTCACGGTGCAAGGCGACGACCGCCCGTTCTGGAGGGGCCATACGCGCTTCCCCGACGCCCGCGCCGCCTGTGAGCGAACGGCGCTACGGGACTTCAGCGCAGCCAATGACCGGCGACCTTGCGCAGACCGTCGAGGAATCGGTGCCGCCGTCCGCTCAGGGGCGCGGATCAGGCGCGGTCGTAGGCGTCGGTGCGCCGGACCGGGTGCTCTCCCGGACGCTCGTGCGCAGCACGCCCGCGAACGCGACCAGGCCGAACGCCAGCACGGTCACCACCCCGAAGGAGACCACCAGGCTGGTCGCCTGGGCGAGCGAACCGATCGCCGACGGCGCGATCAGGCCTGACGTGTACGTGATGGTGGCGACGCCCGCGATGGCCTGGCTCGGGTTGGGCCCGCTGCGTCCGGCCGCAGCGAAGGCCAGCGGTACGACCACCGCGATGCCGAGGCCCATCAGCCCGAACCCGGCCATCGCGACCACCGGGTTGGAGGCCGCGACGACCAGCAGACCGCCGAGGGTGGCCAGCGCCCCGCCTGCGCGCACGGTGCGTACCGCGCCGAACCGGTTCACCACCGCGTCGCCCGCGATCCGGGCGACCGCCATGGTGAGCGTGAAGCCCGTGGTGCATGCGGCCGCGAGGCCCGCCGACGTGTCGAGCACGTCGCGAAGGTAGACCGCGGACCAGTCGAGGCTCGCGCCCTCCGCGAACACCGCGCAGAACCCCACCGCGCCGATCAGCAGCGCCGACTTCGGCGGCAGGGCGAACCGGGGCGGCGGCGCCTCGCCCTCCGTGGGCCGCAGATCCAGTACGCCCTGGCAGGCGGTCAGCCCGGCGGCCGTGAGGACCGCCGAGGCCAGCAGGTGGTGGAGGCGGGCATCTGAGCCCAGATGGGCGGCGAGCGTGCCGGCCGCGGAGCCGATCAGGGCGCCCGCACTCCACATGCCGTGCAGCCCGGACATGATCGACTTGCCGAGCCGGTTCTCGACCTCGACGCCCAGCGCGTTCATCGCGACGTCCGCCATGCCGGCCGCCGCTCCGTACACGAAGAGTGTCGCGCACAGCGTGAGCAGGTTCGGGGAGAGCGAGGGCAGCGCGAGCGCGAGCGTCCAGAGCGTGATGAGGCCGCGCAGGGCGGTACGGGCGCCGAAGCGGTGGCTCACCCAGCCGGCCACGGGCATCGCCGTGGCCGCGCCCAGGGCGGGGAAGGCCAGGGCTACACCGAGCTGTCCCGCGCTCACCGACGCATGGTCCTGGATCCAGGGCACGCGGGTCGCGAACGAGCCCGTGACCGCGCCGTGCACGGTGAAGACGGCGGCCACTGCGTACCGCGCGCGACTCACCTGGCGCTTGTCGTAGAGCACGTCACTCATGCGGTGGTACCTCCCCGATTCACCGGTGTTTTCCCTTCCCTCACCGTCGGCTCCCTGCCCATCGCCGCGTAAGCTAACAGAACTATTAGGGACCCTGCCTGATAATTATCGGCAGGGAAAGCCCCGTGCACGACCGAGTCGCGGCAGAGCGCGACGACGAGCACGACGAGAAGGCGAGCGATGGCGATCTGGAAGGATCCCGGCATGCCCGCATCACCGAGTACCGCCAGGGCCATCAACGACCGGCTCGCGCTCCGCCTGCTGCAGCGACAAGGCCCGCTGACGGCAGGCCAGTTGAAACAGCTGACCGGCCTGTCCAGGCCCACGGTCGCCGACCTCGTCGAGCGGCTGCAGAGCGCCGGGCTGATCACGGTGGTCGGCGAGGCGGGCGCCGAGCGCCGGGGGCCGAACGCACGGCTCTACGGGATCATCGCCGACCGGGCGCATCTCGCCGCCCTCGACGTACGCACCGACGGCCTCAGCGTCGTCGTCGCCGACCTGCTCGGCAGCGTACTGGCCGAGGCGTCCGTGCCGATCGGCGGCGACACCGGCACCGGGTCCGCCGTGGAACAGGCCGTCGCCCTCGTCGAGCGCACCGTCAAGGAGGCCGGCGCGGAGCGGCTGCACAGCATCGGCGTCGGCGCGCCCGGCCTGATCGACCCGGCGACCGGCGAACTGCGCGACTCCACCGGACTGCCCGCCTGGCACCGCCGCCTCGCGGGCACCCTCGAGGAACGGCTCGCGGCGCGCGTGCTCGTGGAGAACGAGACCAACCTCGCCGCCCTCGCCGAACAGCGCGACGGCGCCGCCGCCGACCGGGACACCTTTGTCCTGCTCTGGCTCGGCCACGGCGTGGGCGCCGCCGTCGTGCTCGACGGCGCCCTGCGCCGCGGCGCCTCGGGTGGCACCGGCGAGATCGGCTTTCTGCCGGTGCCCGGCACGGCCGGACTGCCGTCGGCGACCGCCTGCGACGGCGGCTTCCACTCCCTTGCCGGTGCGGCGGCGATCGCCGAACTGGCCGTGGAACACGGCCTGTTGGCACCGCCGGCCCCGGTCTCGCATGAGCCACCGGCTGCGGCACTCGTTCGGCAGGCGGCCGCGGCGGAGCGGGGCGAAGGGCGCGCCTTCCTCGACGCTCTCGCCGGCCGGCTCGCCATCGGCGTGGCCTCGGTGACGGCGGTCCTCGACCCCGGATGCGTCGTCCTCGGCGGCGAGGTCGGACATGCGGGTGGCGAGGCTCTGGCCTCTCGTGTCGCGGACCGGCTCGCCTCGATGTCACCACTGCGCACAGAGGTCCGCGCGAGCGTACTGGGGGGTGCGGCGGTGCTGCGGGGCGCACTGCTCACCGCCCGCGACGCCGCGCAGGAGGAGTTGTTTCCGGGGCAGGGATGAGGCGACACCTGTGCCCGGCCGTGGAGCGGCGTCTGTGAGCCAACCCACAGCAACCCGCTCGCATGAGTGACGATCAGCCGTGGCACACTGTCCGTGTACCAGAAGCAGCGCACTCCGGGGTCGGTGAAAGTCCGAACCGGCGGTTAAAGTCCGCGACCCGGCCGCATCCAGTGGCCGGTTGACCAGGTGAAATTCCTGGACCGACGGTTAAAGTCCGGATGGGAGGCAGTGCGCGGCGGGCGGACACATCCATGTGTACGCCGCCGTCGGTCCGTCCAGCGAGGACGGCCGCCGTCCGGCGCTCCCCGTGGAGTCACGCTCGTAGATTCTGTCGTCATCGACAGCCCCGGAGTCCGTGCCCGAAGAGGCAGGAGGACCCGGTGGCCCCCACCGCAGCCGAAGCAGCAGCGATGCGTCGCGCCATCGCGCTCGCCGCACGCGGACTAGGCTCCACCAGCCCCAATCCCGTCGTGGGCGCCGTCATCCTCGATGCCTCGGGCGAAGTCGTCGGCGAGGGCTTCCACCAGCGTGCGGGCGGCCCGCACGCCGAGGTCCACGCCCTCCGGGCGGCCGGTGACAAGGCCCGCGGCGGCACCGCCGTCGTGACCCTCGAACCGTGCAACCACACCGGCCGTACGGGCCCGTGCGCCCAGGCACTCATCGACGCGGGCATCGCCCGCGTCGTCTACGCGGTCGGCGACCCGAACCCCTCGGCGACGGGCGGTGCGGAAACCCTGCGCCGCGCCGGCATCGACGTCGACGGCGGCCTCCTGGCCGAAGAGGCGGAGGCCGGCAACATCGCCTGGCTCACCTCCGTACGCCTCGGCCGCCCCCACGTCACCTGGAAGTACGCGGCCACGCTCGACGGCCGGATCGCCGCCGCCGACGGCACGAGCCGCTGGATCACCTCCGCCGAGTCCCGCGCCGACGTGCACCGGCTGCGCGCGGAGTGCGACGCGGTCGTCGTCGGCTCCGGCACCGCCCGCACCGACGACCCGCACCTCGCGGTGCGCGGTATCGACGGGGCCGTCCAGCCGCTGCGCGTCGTCCTCGACACCCACGCCACGATCCTGCCGACCGCCCGCGTCCTCGACGACGCGGCGCCCACGCTGGTCGCCGTCGCCGAGGACGCCGACACGCGCCATCTGCCGGGCGTCGAACTGCTCCGGCTGCCCCTGCACGACGGCCGTATCGGCGTGCACGACCTGCTCACGAACCTGCACCTGCGCGGCATTCGGTCCGTGCTGCTCGAAGGCGGCCCGACTCTCGCCGGAGCCTTCGTCGCCGGGGACGCCGTCGACCGCGTCATCGGCTATCTCGCACCCGTTCTGCTCGGCGCGGGGCCCGGGGCCCTCGCCGAGGCCGGAATCACCACCATCGCCGACGCGTTGAGGCTCGACGTCACCGAGACCGTGCGCATCGGGCCCGATCTGCGTATCACCGCCACCCTCGCAACGAAGGAGCACTGAACGTGTTCACCGGAATCGTCGAAGAGCTGGGAGAGGTCACCGCCGTCGAGAATCTCGGCGACGCCTCCCGCTTCCGGCTGCGCGGCCCCGTCGTCACCGAAGGCGCCAAGCATGGCGACTCCATCGCCGTCAACGGCGTCTGTCTGACGGTCGTCGAGCACGAGGGCGACGAGTTCACGGCGGACGTGATGGCGGAGACGCTGAACCGGTCGAGCCTCGGCGCCCTCGCCGCCGGCTCCCGGGTCAACCTGGAGCGGCCCACCGCGGTCGGCACGCGCCTCGGCGGGCACATCGTGCAGGGTCACGTCGACGGCACCGGCGAGATCCTCGAGCGCAAGCCCTCCGACAACTGGGAGATCATCAAGATCTCGCTGCCCGCGGACCTCTCCCGGTACGTCGTCGAGAAGGGCTCCATCACCGTCGACGGCGTGAGCCTCACCGTCGTCGACGCCGGCCCGGACTACTTCACCATCAGCCTCATCCCGACCACGCTCGCCCTGACGACGCTCGGCATCAAGCAGCCCGGCGCCCCGGTCAACCTCGAGGTGGACGTCATCGCCAAGTACGTCGAGCGGCTGCTGGCCCACAACAACCCCACCGAGAACGGCGAGAACGCCGAGGCCAAGGAGAGCACCCGGTGAACTGGCTGAACTCCGAGGCGTTCACCGTCCTCGGCCAGCAGATCAAGTGGTCCGACATGATCGGCAACACGGTCGGCCTCATCGCCCTGGCGCTCGGCTGGCGCCGCTCCATATGGACCTGGCCCGCCCAGCTCCTGTCCGGCGTCATCCTCCTCGCGGCCTTCGCCTCCGCCCACCTCTCGGGCAGCGCCGGCAAGCAGCTGGTCGTCATCGTGGTGGCCGTGTTCGGCTGGCTGCAGTGGAACCGCGGCAGGCAGCAGGCCCAGGACGGCTCGATCGCCGTGCGGTTCGCCACCTGGCGTGAGCGCGGTTACCTGGCCGGCGGCGCCGCGCTCGGCACCCTGGCGGTCGGCGGCCTGTTCACGGCCTTCCCGACGCTGTCGTGGGACCCGTGGCCCGACGCGTACATCTTCGTCGGCACGATCGTCGCCATGTACGCCCAGGCGCGCGGCATGGTCGAGTTCTGGTTCGCCTGGCTGCTCGTCGACGTCGTGGGCGTCCCGCTCAACTTCGCCAACGGCTTCGCCTTCTCCGGCTTCGTCTACATCGTCTACGGCGCTCTCGTCCTGTGGGGCATGCGCGACTGGTGGCTGCGCTCCCGTGAGGCCGGCCGGCCCATCCCGGAAGGAGCTACGGCATGACATCGACTCTCTGGTACGGCACCGACGAGGTCGAGGACTTCACCCTCGACCCGGTCGAGCAGGCCATCGCGGACATCGCGGCAGGGCGGCCGGTCGTCGTCGTGGACGACGAGGACCGGGAGAACGAGGGCGACCTCGTGATCGCCGCCGAGAAGGCCACGCCCGAGATCGTCGCGTTCATGATGAGCGAGTGCCGCGGGCTGATCTGCGCCCCCATGGAGGGCGACGAGCTCGACCGCCTCGAGCTGCCGCAGATGGTCCAGCACAACACCGAGTCGATGCAGACGGCCTTCACGGTCTCCGTCGACGCGTCCGCCGCGCACGGTGTCACCACCGGCATCTCCGCCGCGGACCGCGCCACCACGCTGCGGCTGCTGGCCGACGGCGTGGCCGGCCCCGCCGACTTCGTGCGCCCCGGACACATCTTCCCGCTGCGCGCCAAGCCGGGCGGCGTGCTCGTCCGCAACGGCCACACCGAGGCCGCCGTCGACCTCGCGCGCCTCGCGGGACTGCGCCCCGCCGGAGCGATCGTCGAGATCGCCGGCGAGGACGGCACCATGCTGCGCCTGCCCGAACTGATCCCGTTCGCCCGCAAGCACGGCCTGTCGATCATCTCCATCGAGGACCTGATCGCCTACCGCCGCTCCTCCGAGCCGACGGTCCGCCGCGAGGCGGAGGTCCAGCTCCCCACCGCCTTCGGCGACTTCACGGCGTACGGCTACCGCTCCACGGTCGACGGAGTCGAGCACATCGCGCTCGTCCACGGCGACATCGGCGCCGGCGAGGACGTACTCGTCCGCGTCCACTCCGAGTGCCTGACGGGCGACGTCTTCCACTCGCTGCGCTGCGACTGCGGCCCCCAGCTGCAGGCGTCCATGCAGCGCATCACCGCCGAGGGCCGTGGCGTCGTCGTCTACCTGCGCGGCCACGAGGGCCGCGGCATCGGCCTGATGTCCAAGCTGCGCGCCTACGAGCTCCAGGAGCGCGGCCGCGACACGCTCGACGCCAACCTCGAACTCGGCCTGCCGGCCGACGCCCGGGACTACGGCGCGAGCGCGCAGATCCTCAAGGACCTCGGCGTACGGGGCCTGCGGCTGCTGACCAACAACCCGGACAAGACGGACGCGCTCGTCCGCCACGGACTCAAGGTCACCGGCCGCGAGCCGATGCCCGTCCAGGCAGGCGAGCACAACCTCCGCTATCTGCAGACCAAGCGCGACCGCATGGGCCACGACCTGCCCTGGCTCGACACCGCCCCGGCGTCGTCGCCCTGCGGCAGCCAGTGATCCCGCACCACCCAGTCACACCCACATCGACAAGTACGACACCTACGAGGAGCAGCGCGTGAGCGGCAAGGGCGCACCAGAACTGAGCGTGAAGAACTGCAGCGACCTGCGGGTCGCGGTCATCGCCGCCCAGTGGCACGAGAAGGTCATGGACGGGCTCGTCGACGGCGCCCTGCGCGCCCTGCGCGAGCTCGGCATCGACGAGCCCACCCTGCTGCGCGTGCCGGGCAGCTTCGAGCTTCCGGTCGTCGCCAAGGTCCTGGCGTCGCGCGGCTACGACGCCGTGGTCGCGCTCGGCGTGGTCATCCGCGGCGGCACCCCCCACTTCGAGTACGTGTGCCAGGGCGTCACCCAGGGCCTCACGCAGGTGTCGATCGACACCGGTGTGCCCATCGGCTTCGGCGTGCTGACCTGCGACACCGAGGAGCAGGCGCTGGACCGCGCGGGCCTCGAGGGCTCCAACGAGGACAAGGGCCACGAGGCGGTCACCGCGGCCGTCGCGACGGCGATGACGCTCCGCACCGTCTCCGAGCCCTGGCGCTAGGGGGAGCGCGCGGCCGCGTAGAGTAGGCACCACCATGTCCAAGAAGACGTTCGAGGAGCTCTTCACCGAGCTCCAGCACAAGGCAGCCAACGGCGACCCCGCCACCTCCCGTACCGCCGAGCTGGTCGGCAAGGGTGTCCATGCCATCGGCAAAAAGGTCGTCGAGGAGGCCGCCGAAGTGTGGATGGCCGCCGAGTACGAGGGCAAGGAGGCGGCCGCCGAGGAGATCTCGCAGCTCCTGTACCACGTGCAGGTGATGATGGTCGCCCGCGGCATCTCCCTCGACGACGTCTACGCCTACCTGTAGCCCGGCAGACGCACAGACCAGCAGACCCGCACCCCAGCTCCGTACCGAACACCCCTTCGCACCAAAGGAATCCGACCTCATGCTGCGCATCGCCGTCCCCAACAAGGGTTCACTGTCCGGCCCTGCGGCGGAGATGCTGCATGAGGCCGGATACCAGCAGCGCAGGGACTCCAAGGAGCTGGTGATCGTCGACCCGGACAACGAGGTCGAGTTCTTCTATCTGCGCCCGCGCGACATCGCGATCTACGTGTCGTCCGGCCGCCTCGACATCGGTATCACCGGCCGCGACCTGCTGATCGACTCCGGCGCCAGCGCCGAGGAGATCCTCCCGCTCGGCTTCGCCCGCTCCACCTTCCGCTACGCCACCAAGCCGGGCACGGCGAAGGGCGTCGAGGACCTGGGCGGCATGACGATCGCCACCTCGTACGAGGGCATCGTCGCCAAGCACCTCGCGGACAACGGCGTCGACGCGTCCGTGGTCCACCTGGACGGCGCCGTCGAGACCGCCATCGAGCTCGGCGTCGCGCAGGTCATCGCGGACGTCGTGGAGACCGGGACGTCGCTGCGCAACGCCGGCCTCGGCGTCATCGGTGAGCCGATCATGAAGTCGGAGGCCGTCGTCATCCGCCGCACCGGCGCGGACGCCGACGAGCCGAAGGTCCAGCAGTTCCTGCGCCGCCTCCAGGGCGTCCTCGTCGCACGTACCTACGTGATGATGGACTACGACTGCCGCGCCGAGCACCTGGAGAAGGCCGTCGCGCTCACCCCCGGTCTCGAATCGCCGACGGTCTCCCCGCTGCACAACGAGGGCTGGGTCGCCGTCCGCGCCATGGTCCCGGCCAAGGAGGCGCAGCGGATCATGGACGACCTGTACGCACTCGGGGCGCGGGCCATCCTCACCACGGCCATCCACGCCTGCCGCCTCTGAAGGATCCGGTAGCCATGACTGAGATGCGGGATGTGCCGGCCGTGCCGGATACGCCTGCCGGGCCCGCCGCGCCCGCGCTGCCCGTCACCTTCCGGCCGTCCCGCACCCGGGCCGTCCTGCTGACCGCCGCACTCGCGATCTTCGTGGTCCTCACGGTGATCGCGATGATGCTGCCGAAGCTCGGCCCGGGGGAGCGGCTCAGCTTCGTCTTCACCGGCGCGCTGCTCTCGGGTGTCCTCGTCCTGCTCAGCAGGCCCAAGGTCGCCGCCGACGAGTCCGGCGTCACCATTGTGAACATCGTCACCCGGCGGCGCCTTGACTGGGCCGAGATCCTGCATGTCAACCTCCGGGTGGGCGACCCCTGGGTGTTCATCGACCTCAGCGACGGCACCAGCCTGCCGGCCCTCGGTATCCAGCCCGGCATCGCCAGGGAGCACGCGATCCGCGACGCCCGCGCCCTGCGGGCACTTGTCGAGACGCGGAGCGTCGGCACCTCGCAGAAATAACTGCAATCCGGACAATTCGCCCAAATGGCGCCAGGGGTCGGCGTGGGGGAACAGTCGACGTGAGGAACATCAGTGCCGACTCGGGGGGTTCACCCTGACGTACCGGGGCTTGTCTTGATTAATCTGTTGACGGGGTGCGCTGTATGCCGCCCCGCCCCTCCGTCGGCTGCCCGGCCGGCGTGGGGGTTCCTGCTATCCGAGGAGTGACCCTCTCCGGCGATGGACGGTTCGTCCTGTAGTACCTGCGCCGCCCTCTCCCGACCCCCTGCGGACCTCGTCCGCGTCGGTCCGGAGGCGGTGGCATGACCATCCCCCTGCTGCTTCTCGCGGCTGCCTTCCTCCTGATTCTCGCCAACGGATTCTTCGTCGCGGCCGAGTTCGGCCTCGTCACCGTCGAGCGGCCGGACGCCGAGCAGGCAGCCGCAGCCGGCGACCGACGAGCACGCACCGTCGTGGACGCCCTCAGGGAGCTCTCGTTCCAGCTCTCGGGCACCCAGCTCGGCATCACCATCACCTCCCTGGTCGTCGGCATGCTCGCCGAACCGGCCCTGGCGGAGCTCCTCTCCGGCCCGTTCACGGCCGTCGGCGTGCCCGAGGGCGCGGTCTCCGGCGTCTCCGTGGTCGTCGGCATGCTGCTGGCCTCCGCCGTGCAGATGGTGATCGGCGAGCTCGTGCCCAAGAACTGGGCGGTGTCACGGCCCCTGCAGGTCGCGCGGTTCGTCGCCGGCCCGCAGCACGTCTTCTCGCGGCTGTTCAGGCCGGTCATCGCCGGGCTGAACGCGGTAGCCAACCGGCTCGTACGCACGCTGGGCGTCGAGCCCGCCGACGAGCTGGCCTCCGCCCGCACCCCCGACGAACTGGTATCCCTGGCCCGGCACTCCGCCCAGGCAGGCGCGCTCGAACAGGACACCGCCGACCTCTTCGTACGCACGCTCTCCCTCGCCGATCTGACCGCCCAGCATGTGATGACGCCCCGCGTGAAGGTCAGCGCGCTGCAGTCCTCGGCGACCGCCGAGGATGTGGTCAACCTCACCCGCGCCACGGGTCTGTCCCGCTTCCCGGTCTACCGGGAGCGCATCGACGAGATCATCGGCATGGTCCACCTCAAGGACGCCCTGGCCGTGCCGTCCGCCGACCGGCGGCGCACGCCCGTGGTCGGCATCGCTCAGGCACCCCTGCTCGTCCCCGAGACCCTGCCCGTGCAGCCCCTCCTGGAGCGGCTGCGCAGCGAACAGCCGATAGCCATAGTGGTCGACGAGTACGGCGGCACGGCCGGTGTCGTCACGCTCGAGGACATCATCGAGGAGCTCGTCGGCGAGGTCCGCGACGAGCACGACGGACACGACCTGCCCGAACTCGCCCCGGCCCCGCCCGAGGACGGCCGACCGGCCTGGGACGCCGACGGCAGCTGCCGCGTCGACACCCTGCAGCGCATAGGACTCGACGTGCCGGAGGGACCGTACGAGACCGTCGCCGGACTCGTCGCCGATCTGCTCGGCCGGATCCCCGTACCTGGCGACCGCGCCGAACTCCCCGGCTGGCGGTTGTCGGTGCGGCAGGTCGGGCACTACCGCGCGGAGCGCGTCCGCATCGTCAGGACCGCGGATGCCGAGTCCGTCGCGACCGCGGGGGCGGAGGCCGCCCGATGAGCCTGCTCCAACTTCTGTTCGCCGTCCTGCTCGTGCTCGCCAACGGATTCTTCGTCGGCGCCGAGTTCGCGCTGGTCTCCGTACGCCGGAGCCAGATCGAGCCCCTGGACTCCACACGGGCCCGCCAGGTCCTCTACGGCCTGGAGAACCTGCCGCAGATGATGGCGGCCGCCCAGTTCGGCATCACCATCTGCTCACTGACGCTGGGCGCGGTCGCCGAGCCGACCGTGGCGCATCTGCTCGAACCGGCCTTCGAGGCCATCCAGCTGCCCGAGGGCATGATCCACCCCCTCGGCTACGTCATCGCACTCGCCGTGGTCGTCTTCATGCACCTCGTCATCGGCGAGATGGTCCCGAAGAACCTCGCCATGGCGGCCCCAGAGAAGACAGCGCTGTGGCTGAGCCCCGGCCTGGTCGCCTTCGCCCGGGTGTGCGGGCCGGTCACCGTGGGCCTGGGCGCCTGCGCCCGACTGGTCCTCAAGCTCTTCCGGGTCGAGCCCAAGGACGAGGTCGAGGCCGTCTTCACCAGCGTGCAGCTGGGCCGGCTCGTGGAGGACGCCGGCCAGGCGGGTCTCCTCGACCCCGAGGAGCAGGAGCGTCTGGAGGACGCCCTCGAACTCGGCTCGCGCCCGGTGACGGACGTTCTGCTGGACCGCGCCTCACTCGTGACCGTGGGCCCCTCGGTCACCCCGGGCCAGGTCGTCGCCCTCACCGCCTCCACCGGCTACTCCCGCTTTCCGGTGGTCGCAGAGGGGGGCGCCTTCATGGGCTACCTCCACGTGAAGGACGTACTGGACCTGGAGGACAGCGACCGCGCCGTGCCGCAGCAGCTCTGGCGGCCCATGACGACGCTCCGTGCGGAGCTGCCGCTCGACGACGCCCTGACCGTGATGCGGCGCGCCGCGACGCACCTTGCGCAGGTCGCCGACGCGTCGGGGCGTGTGCTGGGGCTTGTGGCGCTCGAGGACGTGCTGGAGCTGCTGGTGGGCGAGGTACGGGATCCGGCGCACCGGGGTACCGAGGCGGCGCCGGCGCCCCGGGTCACCGAACCCCGGACGGGGGCTCCGGAAGGGGCGCTGGCGGGCTGAGACCGGCGTTCGCCTCACACCCCTGTCGGGCCGCCGGGACCGCGGCCCGACAGAACCTCCCCGTACGCCTGCATGAGGTCCGGCAACCGCAGTGTCGCCAGATCGTCGCGGGTCGGCGTCGCCGTGTACCCGGACAGCCGCAGGTCCCGGTACGCGCAGCTCTTCTCGTAGAGGGTGCGCAGGAAGCGGCCGTTGCCGAGCTCGTCGATCCAGCCCTGGTCGACGACGTGCCCGCTGATGGAGCGCAGCTCGTCCAGCGCCTCCTCGTCCCACACGTCGCCGTTCTCGGCGGCGAGTACCTCGCCGATGGAGGTCAGTTCGAGCGGGCGGTACGACGGGAAGTCGACGCGGGTGGTGAAACGCGAGCTCAGCCCGGGGTTGGCGGCGAGCAGGCGGTCCATGCCCTCGGGGTAGCCCGCGAGGATGACGACGAGGTGGTCGCGGTTGTCCTCGGCCCGTTTGAGGAGCACCTGCAGGGCCTCGTCGCCGTACGCGTCGCCCTTGCCGTAGCCCGAGTTGGACAGGGCGTACGCCTCGTCGACGAAGAGGACGCCGCCGATCGCCGAGTCGATCAGCTCATTGGCCTTGACGGCGGTCTGGCCCAGGTATTCGCCGACGAGATCGGCGCGCTGGGCCTCGACCAGATGGTCACCGCCGAGCAGCCCGAGCGCGTAGAAGACCCTGCCTAAGATGCGGGCCACCGTGGTCTTGCCGGTTCCCGAGGGGCCCGAGAAGACGAAGTGCCGCTTCGGCGGCTGGACGGGCAAACCCTGCCCGGCGCGCAGCCGCGCCATGTTCAACTGCGCCGACAACGCCTTCACCTGGCGCTTCACCGGCTCGAGGCCCACCATGCGCTCCAGCTCGGCGAGTGCTTCCTCGAGCAGCGCGGAGTCGGCGGGCCCGGCCGGCAGCTGCGGACCCGGCTGCACCGGCACGACGGCCTTCTCACGCACCCTGTCGGTGACGTCCTGCACCGTGGACGGGGCCGAGGGCACCACCCCGGGAGGCGGCAGGTCGGGTTCGCTCACCTTGAGGTCGCGGCCCTCCGTACCGACCAGCGAGTCGCCGCCGTCGGGCCCGTCCACCGTGTCCTGTCCGAGGCCGGTGAGGGTGATCGACGCGAGGTCGGCCGTCTCGTCGTAGCCGTCCCCTTCCGCGATGGCCGCGAGTCGCGCCGAGGTGTCCATGAAAGCGGGGTCGACCCGGTGCACCGCCCGGTACAGCGGCAGCGCCGCCGCGCTGCGCCCGGTGCCCTCGTGCGCCCGCGCCAGCCAGTAGCGCAGCTCCTTGCGCTGCGGCTGCTCGCTGCGGCAGCGCATCAGTGCGGCGGACAGCAGCGGTTCCGCCTGGGCGTACGTCTCGAGCCGGACCCGCGCCATGCCCGCGAACAGGCCCGCCTCGATGCCGAGGATGGGATCGTCGATCAGCGGGTCGGTGTGCCGGACGAGTTGGTCCCAGTCCTTGACCAGATAGGCGCGGCACGCGTGCAGGAACCGCACCTGCGGATCGGCGTCGACCGGCGGCAGCCCGGCCAGGGCCCGGTCCAGTTCGGGGACGTGGCGGCCGTCCAGCCAGTGGGAGGCGTGCGCGAGCAGCAGGTCGCGCGGGGACTCCAGGACGGGCTGCACCCACCACCCCAGCCAGTACCAGGAGTTCAGCGCCCGGCGGTGCCTGGTGCGCTGTTCGCCGAAGCGGTCCCGGTGCCGGAACATCCGTAGCAGCGCCGTCGTGGTGTCGATGCGCAGAGCGTGCAGCCCCAGCCAGCCGTCGGCCATGCCCGGGTCCATCCGTACGGCGTCCCGGAACTCCTCCTCCGCCTGCGGATACGCGCCCATCGTGTAGGCGTCGACCCCGCGCAGCCAGGCGAGGTCCGCCGGGCCGGGTGAACCCTGCGTACCGAAGTCCATCAAGTCCCCCACATACCGTGCCCCCGTGGTGCCGCCGAGCCGGTGCCCGCCGACAGCCCTCGTCGAACCGCATTGCCGTGGACGGGAGTTGACCCGGTGCGATGAGCAGCCGTCCGAAGGTCGCACCGAGAGGCATGGTACCTGCGGGGGATCGCGGGCCGAAGGGTGGCGCCACGGAGGATCGGGCAGGTGGGAGCAGAGAGGGCGCACAGGCGAATGGTGACCGAGGGTGAGCGGATTGCGGCGCGGCGCAGGCACCGAAAGGCGAAAAAGGACAGAACGAAGCCCCCGGTCACGGGGGAACAACCAGGGGCTTCGCGTCTGTGGGGCAGCCTCGAAAGGCCGCACATTGAGAACGTAAGTCCTGTACGACGTGTCGGTCAAGCAGAGTTGAGGACACTCTCCGAAAGTCGTGGGAGCGGCCTGCCGAGGCTTTCAGCGCACCATGAACGGTCCATCACGAAGCGTGACGGCTCGAGTTGATTCTGCGGTCGCAGCAGGTCCCCGCAGCATCTCGTATCCCTCAGGGCACTGCCGTACCAGGAGGTCGGCGAAGGGGCGGGACGGGTCGTCGGCGAAGTGCTGCAGTTCGGCGGCGACCCATCCTTCCCAGAACTCCCTCTGCTCCGGACCGTCCCGTCGGCGGCCTCTGTCCCACGACTCCTCCGCCGGGTGATCCATCCACAGCAGAAGCGCCAGCATCGGCCGCAGCTCCCAGCGGCCCGCGCCGACACCCTCGACGAGGACCACGGGTGCGGGCTCCAGGGCGCGTGCGGTGCCGAAGCGGCGGGTGTGCCAGTCGTAGGGGAGGTAGCGCGCGGTCTCGCCTCTCGACAGCGGCTGGATCACCTGCTCACCCAGCCGCTCCGTCCAGCCGAACAGCTCCTCGTGCGTCGCGATGTCGTCGAGGCGGAGCACCGGGGCTCCGCCCAGCGCCTCGGACAGCCGCACGGCGAACGTGGACTTTCCGGACCCCGCGTGTCCGTCCACGCCGACCAGCCGCACCGGACCGCACGAAGGGGGCAGCGCCCGAAGGGCCCGGGTCAGTCGGAGAAGCGGCGGTCGCATGGTCATCGCCTCAAGCCTACGGGCCGCGCGGCGCCGGAATGTTCAGAGGTCAAGGCCAATATTGGTGGGCGTGGCTGCCTCCGATGTGCTGGCAGAACATGCGTGGCACCGGTCATAGTTGGGCCACTGTCGTGAACCTGACCTACCTCTTCCGGATCCGACGCCACTGGGGGACCCCGTCCATGACCAGATCCCACCCGATGTCCCGCAGGACCGTGCTCACGGCCGCCATCGCCGCCGCGGCGGCCGGCGGCACCGGCAGCGCGTCCGCCGCCACCGCCGCTCCATCCGCCTCCGTCGGCAGTGCCAGGGGCGCCGCCACGTCCCTGGTCGACAACCGCGCCTGGACCTCGTACACGGACTGGCGCAGCGGCACCTCCGACGGCACCCGGGTGGTCGCGGGGGCCCGTCCGGGCGTGGTGATCGGCCGGCCGGCGGGCACCACCGACTACACGGACCCGCACACCGGGCAGAACGCGATCTGGGAGTACGCCCAGTGGACCTCGCCCGTCCACCGACTCTCCGTGCCCTCGACCGAGGCCATCGCGTCCTGGAACGCGCACACACCGGCCGGCACCTGGCTCCAGGTCGAACTGCAGGGCACCTACACCGACGGCACGGACACCCCCTGGTACGTGATGGGGCGCTGGGCCTCCGGTGACCAGGACATCAGGCGCACATCGGTCGACGACCAGAGCGACGGCAAGAGCAGCATCTGGACGGACACCTTCGCGATCGACGACCCGGCGTCCGGGCTCCGCCTCGTCTCGTACCGGCTCCGCCTCACCCTCTACCGCAGGCCAGGCAGCAACGTCACGCCCACGGTATGGAGGCTCGGCGCGATGGGCTCCGACATCCCGGACCGTTTCACCGTCCCGGCCTCGACGCCGGGGCTCGCGACGGAACTGATCGTTCCGCGGTACTCGCAGAGCATCCACGCCGGTCAGTACCCCGAGTACGACAACGGCGGCGAGGCCTGGTGCAGCCCCACCTCCTCACAGATGATCATCGAGTACTGGGGCCGGAAGCCGACGACCGAGGACCTGGCCTGGGTCGACCCCTCGTACGCCGACCCGCAGGTGTGCCATGCGGCGCGTTTCACCTACGACTACCAGTACGAGGGCTGCGGCAACTGGCCGTTCAACGCCGCCTACGCGGCGACCTACAAGGACCTGCAGGGCGTCGTCACCCGGCTCGGCTCGCTGACCGATCTGGAGACGCTGATCGGTGCGGGGATCCCGGCGATCACCTCGCAGTCGTTCCTGAAGGAGGAGCTGACGGGGGCCGGTTACGGCACGTCGGGGCATCTGATGACCGTGATCGGCTTCACCGCGGACGGCGACGTGGTCGCCAACGATCCGGCGTCGCCGAGCGACGAGGCCGTACGGCGCGTCTACAAGAGGCGGGAGTGGGAGAACATCTGGCTGCGGACCAAGCGGTACAACTCCACCGGAAAGGTGGTCTCCGGTACCGGTGGCGTCTGCTACCTGTACTTCCCGGCGCGGCCGACCCCGCAGCAGGTGAGGGCACTGGCCGCGGTGGGTGTGGGCTGAGGGCTCGTCCCCGGCGTGCCCCGGCGCGTGAGCGATGTCTCTCCGGCTGGGGGCCCGCAGGGGGACGTTTCGGTGGCAAGGTGGACAGATCACCGGGGGAGTCCACTGCCCTACGACCGTCAAGCGAGCTGCCATGACCTCGACCTCCGCCACCGCCGGCCGCACCCGTACCCGCACCGGCGGTCCCGACGACGGGCCCAGGATCCTGGAGCACGTCCTGGGCTGGGTCCTGGTCGTGGTTCTCGCGATGTTCGTCACGCAGGCCGGACTCATGTGACCGGACCCGTTGACCGGGTCTGCATGGCCATACCGATGTGAACCGTGATGCTCTGCCTCCGATCGGGCATACTCACCGCGCCACAGCCGCTGATCAGCCGTTCCGTGATCCGGAAGGGCAGCATCGGCTGAGGCGTGCCGAGTTTTCCGGGGTCGGTGACCCGCGGCTGCCGCCGACGGGTCAGGACCCCGCCGGCGGCGCCGCCCCCGTCTGTGCGCGCGTCCGCCGCAGTGCCCGACAGGGAGGAGAGCGTCGCCATGCACGACCGCGCCCCGCAGCCGGTGGACCGTCAACTGCCCACGGACGAGGCCCGGGACCTGTTCTCGCTCGTACGTGACCTCGTCCAGCGTGAGATCGCCCCGAAGGCGGCCGAGGAGGAGGACGCCGGGCGCTTCCCGCGCGAAGTCTTCACGCTGCTCTCCGGGTCCGGACTGCTCGGACTGCCCTACTCCTCCCAGTACGGCGGCGGTGACCAGCCGTACGAGGTCTATCTCCAGGTCCTCGAGGAGCTCGCCGCAGCGCGCCTGACCGTCGGCCTCGGCGTCAGCGTCCACTCCCTCTCCTGTCATGCGCTCGCGGGCTACGGCTCCAGGGACCAGCAGGCCGAGCACCTGCCCGCCATGCTCGGCGGCGGCCTGCTCGGTGCGTACTGTCTTTCCGAGTCCGCCTCCGGTTCCGATGCCGCGTCCCTGCGTACGAAGGCCGTGCGGGAGGGTGACACCTGGGTGCTGACCGGTACCAAGGCATGGACCACCCATGGCGGCGTCGCCGACTTCTACACGGTGTTCGCCCGCACCGGTGGCGAGGGCCGGCACGGCATCACGGCGTTCCTGGTGCCCGGGGACGCCGAGGGCCTCAGTGCCGCGGCGCCGGAGAAGAAGATGGGCATGAAGGGCTCGCCCACCGCTCAGCTGCACTTCGACGGGGTGCGGGTGCCGGACAGCCGCCGGATCGGCGAGGAGGGGCAGGGCTTCGCGATCGCCCTGTCCGCACTCGACTCCGGACGGCTCGGCATCGCGGCCTGCGCGATCGGCGTGGCCCAGGCGGCGCTGGACGCGGCCCTGGCGTACGCCACCGAGCGCCGGCAGTTCGGCCGGCGGATCGCCGACTTCCAGGGCCTGCGGTTCATGCTGGCCGACATGGCCACGCACATCGAGGCGGGCAGGGCCCTCTGTCTCTCGGCGGCCCGCCTGCGCGACATGGGCAGGCCGTTCTCCAAGCAGGCCGCTATGGCGAAGCTGCTGTGCACCGACACCGCGATGAAGGTCACCACCGACGCCGTCCAGGTGCTCGGCGGCTACGGCTACACCGCTGACTTCCCCGTCGAGCGTTACATGCGTGAGGCCAAGGCGCTGCAGATCGTGGAGGGCACCAACCAGATTCAGCGGATGGTCATCGCCCGTCACCTGGCGGGACCCGAGTCCCGCTGAACTGTCCGGCCCTGACGAGAGGCGCCGCGAGACGCACCCACTCCGGGTCGTGGCGCCCCGGCAGCGTCTTGCCGCGGTTGGCCCAGGAGGTCATCAGGGCGCGGTAGATGGGCGGGTCCGGCATCTGGGGCGGCCGGGGAACCGATTCTGCCGACATGGGGAGAGCGGGGACCAGGAGGCGGCGACGGCGGCCTGTCGCGTGCGGAGGCGTCATGCCTGATCCAACGCCTGGGAGGGCAGACAGGTCACCGGTATGAGGAATCGACTCTGCGTTCAGGGGCAGCGGGTGAGGCTGGGCGTTCACGGACGGCGGGTGAGGCTGGGCCGTCCCATTCGGGCTGCGGCCTCCGCTTGCGCGGCTCCGGACGCACTGATCCTGCACCACGGCATTCTCTCCGCGATGGTGCAGGACAGATACGGGGGGCTGATCGGCTGAGGCTACGCGGCAGGGCGGCGGATCGCCGAGATCCGGATGGGGCGCGAGCCCGGGCCGCCGACGTGCGAGAACGGCTGCGTCCGCCAGTCGAGCCCCTGAGGGAGCGTCAGGAGAAGGCCCATCTCCTGCTCCTCGGCCTCCAGCGACTCGTCCGCGGGCCGTGCGTCGGATGCCCAGCGGCCCGTGCCGGGGCAGACCGTGAGCCCGAACGGGTTCCACGGGGACGCGCACAGTGCATGCTCCGGCAGGACGTCCTCGTCCGCCAGAAGGGCGATCGGCTGGGCGCAGTCCGGGCAGATCACCCGGTACATCTCCAGAGTGTCGTAGGTGTCGAGCTCGTCCTCGACCGGTTCGACGCCCTCCGGTGCGGGCTCGATGACCGGCTGCTGCCTGCTGCGGGCAGGCCGACCGGGACGCTTCAGACTCTGCATGAACTCCCCCTCGGGTGGGCCGTCAAGGCGCTGCGGCCTGGACCACAGCAAGCACTTCCCGCCTGGTCGTACGGGTAATCGCGCCCAACCCGCGGACACGGCCACAGTCCTGTGGCGTTCGTCACATGCCGGGTGCAGGTGCCGAAACCTCGAACGACGAGGGGCTGATTGGTGGCCGGAAGACCGGAAACCAGGGGAAAACGGTGGATGGTCCAGTGGGTGTGCCATCGTCCGCATAGCCGAGCGTGTATCCGGGAGGATCATGCGCACTGTAGCTTTTGCGCCATGGAGGAGCTGGACCGTCAGATTGTGCAGCTGCTCGTCAAGGACGGGCGGATGAGCTACACCGACCTGGGCAAGGCCACTGGTCTGTCCACGTCGGCCGTGCACCAGCGGGTGCGCCGGCTGGAGCAGCGCGGCGTCATCCGCGGCTATGCCGCGGTCGTCGACCCCGAGGCCGTCGGGCTGCCGCTCACGGCCTTCATCTCGGTGAAGCCGTTCGACCCCAGTGCGCCGGACGACATCGCGGACCGGCTCGCCGGCGTCCCGGAGCTCGAGGCCTGTCACAGCGTCGCCGGTGACGAGAACTACATCCTCAAGGTGCGCGTGGCGACCCCGCTCGAACTGGAAAACCTCCTCACCCGCATCCGCTCCCTGGCCGGCGTCTCGACCCGCACGACGGTGGTCCTCTCCACGCCGTACGAGGCGAGACCTCCGAAGATCTGAGTCAGTTGTTGTGGGCAGGCGTTCCGCAGGGCGACGGGGGTACCTCCCATGCCCTTAAGACAATGGGGGAGGGTGGGCACACCCCACGCCTTACGGCGCCCCGACGTGCAACCCGAGTAAGGCGGCAGTGATCCAGGGGGAGACACTGTCCCCATGAGCAAGAGCCCAACCAGTCGCAGAGACCATCGCACCGTGCTGCTGCGCCGCGGCGACATCCACACCCCCGCCGACCCCTTCGCCACCGCGATGGTCGTCGAGCGCGGACGCGTCGCCTGGGTCGGCTCCGAGGGGGCCGCCGACGCCTTCGCGGACGGTGTCGACGAGGTGATCGACCTCGACGGTGCCCTGGTCACCCCGGCGTTCACCGACGCCCACGTCCACACGACGGCGACCGGGCTCACCCTCACCGGCCTCGATCTGACCGGCGCCCGCTCCCTCGACGAGGCCCTCGCACTCGTACGCGAGCATGCGGCTGCACGTCCGTACGACCGGGTCCTCCTCGGCCACGGCTGGGACGCCGCCCGCTGGCCGGGCGGGCGAGCGCCGTCCCGCGCCGAGCTCGACGAGGCGACCGGCGGCCGCCCGCTCTATCTTTCCCGGATCGACGTGCATTCCGCGGTCGTCAGCACGGCGCTGCTGGACCTCGTGCCGGACGTCGCCGAGCGCGCCGGGTACCAGCCCGACGGGCCGCTCACCCGCGACGCCCACCACGCTCTGCGCGCCGCCGCCCAGGCCGCGGTCACCCCCGAGCAGCGCACCGAGGCGCAGCGTGCGGCCCTGCGGCAAGCGGTCTCGCTCGGCATCGGCTCCGTGCACGAGTGCGCGGGGCCGGACATCTCCAGTGAGGACGACTTCACCGGGTTGCTGCGGCTGGCCGCGGAGGAGCCCGGGCCGCGCGTCGTGGGCTACTGGGGCGAGCAGATCGCGGACGCCCGAGGCGCCGAGAAGATCAGGGCTCTGGGCGCGATCGGCGCCGCGGGCGACCTGTTCGTCGACGGCGCCCTCGGCTCGCACACCGCGTGCCTGCACGAGCCGTACGCCGACGCCGGGCACACCGGCGCCGCGTACCTGGATGCCGCAGCGGTCGCCGAACACGTCGTCGCCTGTACCGAGGCGGGACTGCAGGCGGGCTTCCACGCCATCGGGGACGAGGCCGTCACCGCGGTCGTCGAGGGTGTGCGCGCCGCGGCCGACAAGGTGGGTCTGGCCCGTATCCGTGCTGCCCGGCACCGCGTGGAGCACGCCGAGATGCTCATCCCGGAGACCATCGCGGCCTTCGCCGAACTCGGCCTCACCGCCTCCGTCCAGCCGGCCTTCGACGCCTTGTGGGGCGGCGAGGACGGGATGTACGCCCAGCGTCTCGGCGCCGCACGCGCGCGTGGCCTCAATCCGTTCGCGGCCCTGCTGCGCAGCGGCGTCCCGCTGGCCTTCGGCTCCGACAGCCCCGTCACGCCGCTCGACCCGTGGGGCACGGTCCGCGCCGCGGCCTTCCATCGCACGCCCGAGCACCGTGTCTCGGTGCGCGCCGCGTTCACCGCCCATACGCGCGGCGGCTGGCGGGCCATCGGCCGTGACGACGCGGGGATCCTGGTGCCCGGCGCGCCCGCGGACTACGCCGTGTGGCGCACCGGCGACCTGGTCGTCCAGGCGCCCGACGACCGCGTCGCACGCTGGTCCACCGATCCCCGTTCCGGCACCCCTGGCCTGCCGGATCTCTCTCCGGGCAGCGAACTGCCCGTCTGCCTGCGCACGGTGGTGTCCGGACGGACGGTGTTCGTACGGCCGGACGAGTGATGTACCGGGGAGGCGCGCAGTCGATCTTGGCGTGCCGTCCCGTCGTGCGACCTGCGCATCCTCGCCACTGACCTGCCATTTCCGGGAATCGCGGCAGCTCGAAGGGCTGTTGACAGACGGCCGAGGTCGGCCGGTAGGTTCGGCCGGGTCCACCACTGGACGTCCGACGGGGAACCTCCACGCAGTCGTCGAACGCGGCTGGGTCATGGGGTGGTGTGCCGCACCGGCGCACCACCACTGGGAGCCAGTCCCAGCGCCCGCGCCTCGGGGGCGAGGGAACGTTCCTGCCGGATGGGGGTCCCTCCCTGCTCCCAAGAGTCTGGGGGACGGTGCGACCCGGGTGGGGCCCGGATGCTCAGTAGACAACGGCTTTCGGTAGATCCGCAGCCAGCGGGTCCCAGGTCGGCCCGAAGGGCGCCGGGCCCCGATCCGCCGCGGCCCCGCCGGAGGTGCGGACTCCCGCGTGGTCTCCCGCGGCCTCTTGCCCTTCTCTTGCCGGATTCTTGTCGTATCGACACCCCCACGGGAGCCTGCTGACCACGATGGCGCAGGCAGCGGCCACTATGGTGGAGCCCTGCGTACGGATGTGAAGGGGCAGCAGTGAACGACGGTGATGAGAGCGCCCGGGCGGCGGCCCGGGGGCGGCAGTTCGGTCCGCTCGGCACGGCCTTGGTGATCATCCCGACGTACAACGAGGCGGAGAACATCAAGTCGATCGTCGACCGCGTGCGGGCCGCCGTGCCCGCGGCGCACATCCTCGTCGCGGACGACAACAGCCCCGACGGCACCGGCGAACTCGCCGACGAGATCGCCGGCGGTGACGACCACGTCCATGTGCTCCACCGCAGGGGAAAGGAAGGCCTCGGCGCGGCCTATCTCGCGGGCTTTAGCTGGGGACTCGAGCGCGACTACGGCGTACTGATCGAGATGGACGCCGACGGCTCGCACCAGCCCGAGGAACTGCCCCGGCTGCTCACCGCGCTCAAGGGTGCCGACCTCGTGCTCGGTTCCCGCTGGGTGCCCGGCGGCCGTGTCGTGAACTGGCCTCGCTCCCGCGAGTTCCTCTCCCGCGGCGGCAGCACGTACTCGCGGCTGCTGCTCGACGTCCCGATCCGGGACGTCACCGGCGGCTACCGCGCCTTCCGCCGCGAGACCCTCGAGGGCCTCGGTCTTCGCGAGGTCGCCTCGCAGGGGTATTGCTTCCAGGTCGACCTGGCACGCCGTGCCGTCAAGGGGGGCTACCACGTCGTCGAGGTGCCCATCACCTTCGTCGAGCGTGAGCACGGGGACTCCAAGATGAGTCGGAACATCGTCGTCGAGGCGCTGTGGCGGGTCACGGCGTGGGGCATGGAGGAGCGGGTCGGCCGCGTGCTGGGCCGCAAGCGCGCCTGAGTCCGGCTGCTCCGCCGTGCCCCGGTGCCGGGGTGCCGCTCCCTGTCGGCCGCCCGCTTACGCGGGGCTGAGCCCGGCACCGGCACACTGGAAGCATGATGACTGGTGCGACGCCTCCCCCGAACACCGCCCGGCCCCGGCGCTCCCGGCCGCGTTCCTATCTGCCGCTCGCCATCGCCGCGTGGCTGGTACTGGAGATCTGGCTGCTGACCGTCGTGGCGGACGCTGCGGGAGGGTTCACCGTCTTTCTGCTGCTGATCGCCGGGATCGTGGTGGGCTCCCTGCTCATCAAGCGCGCCGGGCGGCGGGCCTTCCGGCGCCTGAGTGAGGCGCTGCAACAGCAGCAACAGCAGACGGCCGCGGTCCCGCCAGGAGACCGGCGCGGCAGCGGCAACGCGCTGACGATGCTCGGCGGGCTGCTGCTGATCATGCCCGGTCTGATCTCCGACGCTCTGGGCCTGCTCTGCCTGGTGCCGCCGGTCCAGAAGTTCCTGAGCCGGTACGCAGAGCGCACGTTCGAGCGGCGGCTGCAGGCCGCCCCTCCTGGCAGTCTCGGAGACGCCTTCCAGCAGGCCCGTATACGCCGCCCCGATGGCAAGGTCGTCCAGGGCGAGGTCATCCGCGACGACGCACCGCCCGCCTCCCGCCCGGACACCGGACCGCGCCCGCCGCTGACGCCGTGACGGCGGCCGGCTCCCAGGTTCTGACGGGGGTCGGACCCTCACGCTCAGACGGGGGCCCGGTCCCCAGCTCTGACGGCGGCGCGTCGCCGATGCCCTGACCGCGGTCCGCCCCCTCTGCCGGGCCCGGCCCTCACGCCCTGACGGCGGCCCGCCGCTCACGTCCTGACCGCGGCTCGGCCCGCATGGCCAAGCAGCCCGCCCGGGCCCGGGCCCGGGCACGCAAAGCAGCCGCGGCTGCCACACCGATGTGTGGCAGCCGCGGCTGTGCGCCTTCGGCGGTCGCGCCCGGCCCTCCGGGTCAGGCGGACTTGCGGCTGTCCCGCGGGTGCACGGCGATGTTCATGGCGCCGGAGCGCAGAACGGCGAGCCGCTCCTCGAGAACCTCTTCCAGCTCCTCGCGAGTGCGCCGCTCCATCAGCATGTCCCAGTGCGTACGCGCAGGCTTCGCCTTCTTCTCCTCAGGGCCGTCGCCATCCACCAGGAGTGCCGTGGTCCCACAGACCTTGCACTCCCACTCCGGCGGGATCTCCGCCTCGACCGAGAAGGGCATCTCGAAGCGGTGCCCCTTCTCGCATGCGTACTCCACGGCCTGGCGCGGGGCCAGGTCGATGCCGCGGTCCGTCTCGTAGCTGGTCACCACGAGGCGCGTGCCGCGAAGAGCTCGCTCACTCATGAATCGTGCCTCCCGGGCTTGTCGCCCACAGGACAGGTGTCGCTGTCGTCGTCATCCGGTCAACGTCCGGTCGGCGGTAAAGATTCCCGATCTGGGTCATGCGTCGCCGTCGTAGCCGCCCCTTTTTGTACCCACCGACGCCCGGTTTGTCACATCTGGCAGCAGATGTCACCCAGCGCTGATAGAGCTTTGTCGCGCAGTAACGGTCCGCCTGGCAGGCCAAACGCGTACACTACCGCCCTTTGCCGCCCGGTGCTAAATCCGTTCCGGAACGGGATTGCCGGCGTCCAGGACCGCGCGCCGCACGGGAACGCGCGCGAGCAACACGAAACCGATCACGAAGAAGAGCACCAGAGAGAAGATCGCGTCGCGATAACTCCCGGTCAGCTGGTATGTGAGCCCGAAGAGCAGCGGGCCGAGCCACGACATCCCGCGGTCGCTCATCTCGTACGCGGAGAAGTACTCGGCTTCCTTTCCGCTCGGCACCAGATGTGAGAAAAGTGACCGTGACAGCGCCTGGCTGCCGCCGAGCACCAGCCCGATGCCCGCGGCGAGCACGAAGAACCAGGCGGGCGTGCGCGCGGGCAGGAAGTATCCGGCCCCGATGGTGACGGTCCAGGCGATCAGCGAACCGAGGATGGTCCGCTTTGCGCCGTACCTCTGGGCCAGCCGGCCCATGCCGAGCGCGCCCGCCACGGCCAGCACCTGCACCAGCAGCACCGCGGCGATCAGCGTCGACTGACCGAGCTCCAGTTCCTCCGATCCGTAGACCGAGGCCTGCGAGATCACGGTCTGGATTCCGTCGTTGTAGACGAGATACGCCAGAAGGAACGCGAGCGTGTGAGGATGCCGGCGCATGTGGCGTACGGTCGCGGCCAGCTGCCGCCAGCCGTGGGCGGACGCCTCGGCGTCCGGCGTCCCGCGGTCGCGCAGCCGCCGCAGCGGGACCAGGGTGAAGGCGCCCCACCACACGCCCGCCGAGGCGAGACAGATGCGTACCGCCGTTCCCTGCGACACCCCGAAGCTGTCGTGGGCCGTGAAGAGCACCAGATTGGCGACCAGGACGAGCGAGCCGGAGGCGTAGCCGAAGGCCCAGCCGCGCGAGGACACGGCGTCGCGCTCCTCGGGAGCCGCGATCTGCGGCAGATACGAGTTGTAGAGCACCATCGAGACCGCCAGCGACGCGTTGGCGACCATCAACAGCGCACCGCCGAGCAGATAGCGGTCGCCGGACAGGAAGAACATGCCCGCGGTCGCTGCCGCGCCCAGATAGGCGGCGGCCGCGAGCAGCGGCTTCTTGCGGCCCGTACGGTCGGCTGCCGCGCCTGCCAGCGGCATCAGCAGGATCGAGAGGATCACGGACGCGGACACGGAGTACGCGAAGAAGGATCCGGCGCGGACCGGGATGCCCAGCGGATGCACGAAACCGTCCGCGTCCGCGGCGGCCTTGGCGACCTCGGTGAGATAGGGACCGAGGAACACCGTCAGCACGCTCGTCGAGTACACCGAGCACGCCCAGTCGTAGACGTACCAGCCGCGCTGTTCGCGCCGCCGGGCGGCCTTCTCGTCGCCGCCGTCGGACGCCGTCTGCACGGCACCGGTTCCCGGTCCTGTCCCCACCCGTGGCCTCGCTTCGCCCTCGGTCGCCCCGTACGCGGACGGGCGCGGCGTGCGGGGAGCCGTCAGACCCAGATCCCGCGGTCCTTCATCACGTCGCGCAACGTCTCGATGTGATCGGTCATGATGCCATCCACGCCGAGGTCGAGGAGCCGGTGCATCCGCTCGGCCTCGTTGACCGTCCAGACGTGCACCTGCAGCCCACGTGCGTGGGCCTCACGGATGAAGCGGTGATCGACGACGCGGACGCCGGACTGGGCTTCGGGGACCTGGGCGCAGACCGCGGACCGGCGCACCGCCGCCGGGATGCCGATCGACCGCAGGCGCAGCCCCAGCACACCCCGCGTGCCGTACGACGTCGCGAGGCGCGGGCCCCCGAGGCGCTGCGCCCGGGCCACCCGTGCCTCGGAGAAGGAACCGACGCAGATGCGGTCCCACACGCCCGTGCGCTCGATCAGGTCCATCAGCGGGAGCAGCGCGGGCTCCGCCTTGATGTCGACGTTCCAGCGCACGTCGGGGAAGGCTTCGAGGAGCTCATCGAAGAGGGGGACCGGTTCGCTGCCCGCCACGCGCGCGTGCCGCACGTCGCTCCACGGAAGATCCGCGATGCGGCCGCCCGCGTCCGTCACCCGGTCCAGCGTCGCGTCGTGGAAGGCCACGAGCCTGCCGTCGGAGGTCGCGTGCACATCGGTCTCGATGTAGCGATAACCCAGCTCGACCGCGTGCCGGAAGGCGGCCATGGTGTTCTCCAGGCCGCCGGCCGCTCCGCCGCGGTGGGCGAACGCGATGGGCCCCGGATGGTCGAGATACGGGTGGCGTATGGCGGTGGTCACGCACGGAGTATCGCTCGGTTCGGTGGCGAACCGGCAACGACTGCGCTGCCCCCGGATGCCGTGGGGACGGCGAAGACGCGCAGGAAAACCTGGGCGAGGGGGCCGATCGCCAGCGCGTACAGCACCGTTCCGACCCCGACCGTGCCGCCGAGGACGAAGCCGGTCACCACGACCGCCACCTCGAGGGCCGTGCGGACCAGGCGGATGGACCGGCCGGTGCGCCGGTGCAGGCCCGTCATCAGGCCGTCCCGCGGGCCAGGCCCGAACTTCGCCGCGATGTAGAGGCCGGTCGCCACTCCGTTGAGCGCGATTCCGCCCACGAGCAGCGGGATCCGTACCGCCAGGCTGTGCACGCCGGGGACCAGTGCGAGGGTGCCGTCCATCGCGATGCCGATCACGAACACGTTCGACACGGTGCCGAGGCCCGGACGCTGCCGCAGCGGGATCCAGAGCAGCAGCACCGTGGCACCCACGATGATCGACACGACGCCGATCGTCAGCCCCGTCAACTCGGCGAGGCCCTGGTGCAGCACGCCCCACGGCTCCAGCCCCAGACCCGACTCCACGAGGAGCGCGGAGCTCACGCCGTACAGCGTGAGACCGACGTAGAGCTGGATCAGCCTTCGTACGAGATGCCTCTTCGGCGCGGGAGGAGGCGATGCCGGCGCAGGGCCGGTGGGCTCTGACTCCTCGGACTCCTCGTGCTTCTCGGCGCTCTCGGGCCTCTCAGGGCTCTCGGAGCTCGCGCGTGCGGACGGCGTGGACAAGAGATGCCCCCCTGGTGGTAGTAGTGGACTGGTCTGTGACACTCTGTGGCTTGGCAATGCACGCCATCCATGGCCAATTCGGGGAAGGTGGACTGGAAATCATGGCGCACTGGACCTCGGCGGTGGGCGCGGTGCAGCTCGCCCGGCTGATCACCTCCCAGCAGGACCGCCCCGCGGGTCCCGGCACCCGCCGGCCACCGGCGTACCGTGCGCTCGCCGACGGCATCCGGGTGCTCGTCCTCGAAGGGCGCGTTCCGGTGGCCGCGCGCCTGCCCGCCGAGCGCGAGCTGGCCCTCGCGTTGTCCGTCAGTCGCACCACGGTGGCCGCGGCCTACGAGGAGCTGCGCAACGAAGGGTTCCTGGAGTCCCGCAGGGGAGCGGGCAGCTGGACCGCCGTACCGGCCGGGAACCCGCTGCCCGCGCGCGGTCTCGAGCCCCTGCCGCCCGAGGCCCTCGGCTCCATGATCGACCTCGGCTGCGCCGCGCTGCCCGCCCCCGAGCCCTGGCTCACCCGCGCCGTCCAGGGCGCACTGGAGGAGCTGCCGCCATACGCGCACACGCACGGCGACTACCCGGCGGGCCTGCCCGCCCTGCGCGAGATGATCGCCGACCGGTACACCGCGCGCGGCATACCGACCATGCCTGAACAGATCATGGTGACCACCGGCGCGATGGGAGCGATCGACGCGATCTGCCATCTCTTCGCGGGCCGAGGCGAGCGCATCGCCGTGGAGTCGCCCAGCTACGCCAACATCCTGCAGTTGATGCGGGAGGCTGGCGCGCGGCTCGTTCCCGTCGCCATGGCCGAAGAGCTCGCCGGCTGGGACATGGACCGCTGGCGCCAGGTGTTCCGCGATGCCGCGCCCCGGCTCGCCTATGTCGTCGCCGACTTCCACAATCCGACGGGAGCTCTGGCCGACGAGGACCAGCGGCGCCGGCTCGTCGACGCCGCCCGCGCGGCGGGCACCGTGCTTGTCGCCGACGAGACCATGAGCGAGCTCCACCTGGACCCCGGCCTCGAGATGCCGCGTCCCGTCTGCGCGTTCGATCCCGCGGGCTCGACGGTGATCACGGTCGGCTCGGCGAGCAAGGCGTTCTGGGCCGGCCTGCGTATCGGCTGGGTTCGGGCCGCGCCCGATGTGATCCGCAGTCTGGTGGCGGCGCGCGCCTACGCGGACCTGGGCACCCCCGTCCTTGAACAGCTTGCCGTCAACTGGCTGCTGAGCACCGGCGGCTGGCAGGAGGCCGTCGACCTCCGCCGCGGCCAGGCCCGGGACAACCGAGACGCCCTGGTCGCAGCCCTGCGGCGCGAACTGCCCGACTGGGACTTCGAGATCCCGTCCGGCGGGCTCACGCTGTGGGTGCGCGCGGGCGGCCTGTCAGGGTCGCGTCTCGCCGAAGTGGGCGAGCGGGTGGGCGTGCGCGTCCCCTCCGGCCCCCGCTTCGGGGTCGACGGCGCCTTCGAGGGGTACGTACGGCTGCCGTTCACCGTCGGCGGCGCCGTCGCCGACGAGGCCGCCACACGGCTCGCGGCCGCGGCGCGCCTGGTCGAGAGCGGCGCGACGACCGGGACGGAGGCGCCGCGGACGTTCGTCGCCTGAGCGCCGGGTTCCTCAGCGCTCCGCCCCCGACGCCCCTGCGACATGTGCACCGGCGACTGCCGAATCGGCGACCGCGGAACCGCTGACAGGTTCGCGGGATACCGGCTGGGAGACATTGGACGCGGACACGGGCGAGCCGGTGGCCGATGACCCCGAAGGCGACTGGGCTGCCGGTGCCCCCGAAGGTGCTCCGGCCACCGGCCCCAACACCGGCGACTTGGCCGCCGGTGACGCGCCGACCCGTGACCCGCGGGCCCCCGGACTCGCGGCGACCGCTTCCACGGCGCGACCCTGGGCTGCTGCCACCGCGACGGATCCGGCATCCTCGGCCGCCCTCTCCGCGGCCGAGATGCCGGTGGCCGCTGCGGCGGCGACAGGCACGCGCGCGTCGACCGTTGCCTCGTCCGGCCGTGCGGCAGAGGCCGCTGCCCCGATGGGCACGGCTTCGCCCAGGCGCTCTCGGGCAGCCGTCTCCACGAGGGGCGGCGCGAAGGGGTCTGCGACAGCCCCCGCTCCGACGGGCTCCAGCCCTCCGCCAGCCGCTACGGGGACAGCCGCGCCCGCCTCGTCCGTCCGGTCCGCGGCCGCTCCGAGACGCTGCGGCAGCAGCTCCATCACCGCCGTGCGGTGGGACTCGCTGGTCGCGTCGTCGTACGGGTCCGGTGTGGCCGGGACCTGCAGCCGGTGCACCGGGCCCGCGCCCAGTCGGGCGTAGCCCCGGCCGGGGGCCATGTCCTTCGTGGGGGTGGTGTGCGGAGGCACCCCGAGAACGCCCTCGATCTGCTCCGGCGTGGCGGGGCCGAGGACGACCCGCGCGCGCGTGTGCTGGCGTACCGCGTCGCTCAGGGCGTCGAGACTGTCGAACTGGTCCGCGACCACGACGGTCACGTTGGCCGCCCGGCCGTGCCGCAGGGGCACCTGGAGCAGGTTCTGCGGATCCCTGCGGCCGTCCGCAGCCGCAAGGTGCCCCAGGATGCTCGGCCGGTCGAGGAGGACCCACAGCGGGCGCTTGGTGTCGGCCGGTGCCGGCTGACCCGCCTGGCGCGCCCGGTTCGCGGCGATCAGGCGCCTCTCCGTCTCGTGTGCCGCCCACTCCAGGGCCCCGGACGCCCCGGCGAGCCCGCACTCGACGGCCAGGACTCCGCGCCGTCCCGTCAGACAGGCGTACTCGCCGGTGCCACTGCCCTCCACGATCAGCACGTCGCCGTCGTGTTGCAGGGCCTGCAAGGCGATCGAGCGCAGCAGGGTCGTCGTGCCGCTGCCGGGCTGGCCGACGGCCAGCAGATGCGGCTCGGTGGAGCGGATGCCGGTGCGCCAGACGACCGGCGGCACGTCGCGCCGTCCGCCGCCGTCCGCCACGGGCAGCGTCCGCGGAACCCCCGTCGGGTCGGTGAAGCCGAGCACCGTCTCACCCGGCGTCGTGACGAAGCGCTGGGCCGCGATGTGGGTGGGCAGCGCCGACAGGACCGACACGGTCAGCTGGTTGCCCTCCTCGTCCCAGTCGAAGCGGTACTCGCGGCCCCGGCCCGACTTGGCGTGCACCAGGTGCTCGATCCGCTCGCGGGACTCGGCCTCGCCGTCCGTGAAGTACGCGGGGTAGCGGATCTCGAGGCGGGAGATGCGGCCTGCCTCGTCGAACTCGTGGGAACCGAAGGCCTTGTCCCACTCGCCGCCGTGCGCGTACAGCGGGCTCGGGTCCTCGGGCACCGAGAAGTACGGGACGAGCGCTTCGTAGAGCGAGGTGAGCCGCTTCAGCTGTGGTGCGCCCGGGCTGCTCGCGGACCTGGTCGCACTGTCCCGGCCTGCCCAGGCAGCGGCCGCCAGCAGTACGACGCCCGTCAGCAGCGGACCGTAGGGGACCAGGGCGACGACGAGCAGCAGGGAGCTCACCAGGAACAGCAGCGGCCCGCGCCGGTCCTTCGGGGCCGCAGCCCACTTGCGCAGCCCGGCGGCGGCCAGCCGGTGCAGCCCACGGGTGATCGTGAGCAGCGGGTGGAGGACGTCGCCGGCCGCGTGGGCCGCCGACCGCGCCAGTTCCCGGCCTCGGGCGGACCGGGTGCCGCCGTTGCTCAGCATGTGGGGGAGTACACGCCGGGACACGTCTGTCTCCTGGGGGTGCGTTCGAGGGGGTGCGTACCGGGCGGGAGCGTCAGAAATTGATCCCGCCCAGCAGGCTCGCCAGGCTCGCACCACCGGCCTTGATGCTGGGGGCGACTGCCGTGCTGGACATGTAGAAGCCGAAGAGCCCGCAGACGACCGCGTGCCTGCCCTTGAGCCCGTCCTTGCGGCAGAAGAGGACGACGACGGTGCCGAGCAGTACGACGCCCGAGATGGAGAGAATCATGAGAGGTCTCCTGGTCAGTGGGGACAGTCAGGTCAGTCACCATGAGTACTTCCAGGCTCACAGGATGTATCTATACGATAAAAGGTGCAACTGGGTGAAATTACGCTGTTTTCCATCGACTGGCAGGGTCCCGCTCGGTCACCTGGCGGGCTTCGGGATGCGGGTGGCCTCGCGATGATCTTTGCCTCCGCCCGGGCCGGTCATGTGCCCGCGCGGGCAGTACGCTGGCGATTCATCCGTACGGGTGCTCGGCTGCGCCTCCTCGCGCGCCCGGAATGCGCACTCTCGCAGCGTGCGTACACACGTCATCACACACCGTGCACGCCGACAACGCACACGCAGTCGAAAGGTGGTCCGAGCCGATGACCGAAGCCCCCGACCCGGAGGTCGTGGAGCTGGCGACCAGGATCTTCGATCTGGCGCGCCAGGGCCGGACGGAGTCGCTCGCCGCATACGTCGACGCGGGCGTCCCGGCGAACCTCACCAACGACAAGGGCGACTCACTCGTGATGCTCGCCGCCTACCACGGCCACGCGGACGCGGTCCGCGCCCTGCTCGAGCGCGGCGCCGAGCCGAACCGGGCCAACGACCGAGGGCAGACACCGCTTGCGGGCGCCGTCTTCAAGGGCGAGGCGGCCGTGATCCGGGCACTGCTCGACGGCGGCGCCGACCCTTCCGCGGGCACACCGTCGGCGGTCGACACGGCCCGGATGTTCGGCAAGACCGACCTGCTCGAACTCTTCGGGGCGCACTGAGTCGCGAGACGGAAGCGTTCGGGGCGCACTGAGCGGTCGGAAATGTGGTCGCGACGGACAGAACCGCTGGGTCATCATGACGACGTGGTTCACGGACGCGACGACTGGGCAGGTGTTGCCGCACCGCGCGGACCGTAGCGGTCCGCTCCCGGCGGGCCACCGACGAGAGGCAGAGGAAAATGGTCTACAGCAAGCAAGAGACGGCGGGCGCCCCGACGTGTTGTCGCGCGGCCAGGTAGTGCGGTATCCCCGGTTGCGTCGACGCTTGATGTGAGGCTCTTTCCATGTTCGATCCGGTCATAGCGCCCAGCGGTACGCTGCTCGGCCTGCTCCAGCGGGGCCGCGGCGACGGCACACTGCACGCACTCACCGCACCGCGAACCGAGGCGCTCGCGGCGCTGAACCACTGCGTGCTGCACGACCCCCGCCACGACTGGCAGGTGGAGAACCGCTCGCTCTACTACGCGCGACTCTTCCTCGACCTCCGCGGGGAGCTCGACGAGATCGAGCGGCATCTCTTCGCCCCGGACGACGTCCTCGAGACGGACGAGTCCCGCACCGGGCTCGCCCTCGCGGTGCTCGGCCACCTCGCCTCCTACGGCAGGCGCGACGCGCTCGAACTGCTGCGGCGGTACGCGGCGTACGGCACCAGCTGGGCCTGGGCGCTGGACGAGCTCGCTCTGCGCGACGACGACGCCGGGCTGCGCGGCCTGGCCGTGCCCGTCCTCGCCCGCTTCCCGTCGACCCCCGAGGGGGACGCCGAACTGGCCGCCGCGGTCCGGGACGCCTTCGAACCGCGCCCCTGGCGGCTGTGGGCCGACGACCCGCGGGAAGGGATCGCCGCCCGGGTGCGGGCGGCAGGGGAGAAGGGCTCGTTCGACCGCTGGCAGCGGCAGCTCACCCCGACCGGGCCGCGTCCGGGATGGAGTGTCCAGGCGGTCTTCGACTGGGCCCAGCAGGGTATCGAGCGCGGCGCGGCCCTCCACGTCCCGGCCGCGCGCTGCCTCACCGCCGTCGCAGGCCCCGACGACCGGCCGGCGATCGTCGAGGCCGCGCGCAGCGGCAACGACGGGGCACGCTGCACCGCACTGCGCTATCTGGCCGCCGCCCAGGATCCCGCGGCGCTCGACCTGATCGAGGCCGCCGTGGACAGCCCGTCGCGGCTCGTGGTGGACGCGGCCGTCGATGCCTTCGAACGGATGCGCAGCGTCGCCGCGGTGGAACGGGCCAGGCGCTGGGCGGGCCGCCCCGACATCCTCGGCGCGGCCGCCGGGCGGATGCTCGCCTGCCGGGGCGGTACGGGGGACAGCCACCTCGTCCTGGCCGCGCTGCGGGAGACGGTGCGCGGCGACGGCCCGGACGACGCGGCGCTGGGCACCCTCGTCGACGGGACCGGACGGCTCGGCATCGTCTGCGCCGCCCCCGTGCTGCGGCACATCTACCGCGAAACCGCCTCCTCCCATCTCCGCGGCCGCGCCGCCCGCGCCCTGGCCGCCACCGATCCCTCCTTCGCCGCGGGCTTCGCCGTCGAGTGCCTGTGGGACTGCGAGGAATCCACCCGCGAACTGGCCGCGCGGCACGCCGAGACCGGCGACGTGCGCGTCGTGGAACAGCTCAGAAGGCTCGCCGCCGACCCGGCCGAGGAGGCCGAGGTACAGACCGCGGTGCGCAGCAGGATCGGGCCCGACGCATCGGCCGTGTAGCGGCCGATCGCGGGACGGGCTGAAATTCAGCCCGTCTGGGGGCACCTCGAGGCGAACTCTCATTCGACGTTTCCCGGCAGGAAAGATCCACGTTGACGTGGCCACGTCCCGCACGTGGACAACACGGGTATGCGTGTCGTCATCGTCACCGAGTCCTTCCCGCCCGACATCAACGGCGTGTCCCACTGCGCCCTGCAGACCGCCCGGCACCTGGCCGCACGCGGTCATGACCCGATCGTCGTCGCCCCCGCCTCCGGGGCCGGCACCGGGCCCGACGCCTCCGCGCCGTGCCCCGTCATCCGGGTACCGTCCCTTCCGCTCCCTGGCTATCCGCAGGTCAGGGTGGCGCTGCCGAGCCGCAGGGTGGCAGCGGCACTGATCTCGCACCGGGCCGACGTCGTCCATCTGGCGAGCCCCTTCGTGCTGGGGGTGCGCGGGATGGCCGCCGCCGCGCGCCTGGGGATCCCCGCCGTCGCCGTCTACCAGACGGATCTGGCCGGATACGCGCGCACCTACATGGGCGCAGGCGAGGCCGCCGCCTGGCGGCGCATACGCAGCGTCCACGCCGCGGCCGACCGCACCCTCGCGCCCTCCACGGCCGCCCTGCGCGACCTCGAGGAGCACGGAATCCCCCGCGTGCGGCTGTGGGCCCGCGGTGTGGACACCGACCGCTTCCGGCCGTCGCTGCGCGACGAGGCCATACGCAGGGAGCTCGCCCCCGGCGGCGAACTGATCGTGGGATACGTGGGACGGCTCGCCCCCGAGAAGCAGGTCGAGCTGCTCGCCGGAGCCGCCCGCCTCGACGGGGTCAAGGTGGTCGTCGTCGGTGACGGCCCGAGCGAGAGCACGCTGCGCGAGGCCATGCCGAACGCCGTCTTCCTCGGCCGCCGCACGGGCGACGAGCTGGCGCGGATCTTTGCCTCGCTGGACGTCTTCGCGCACACCGGACCGTATGAAACGTTCTGCCAGACCGTGCAGGAGGCCATGGCGAGCGGTGTCCCCGTCATCGCCCCCGCGGCCGGCGGACCGCTCGACCTCGTCGACCACGGGCGGACGGGTCTGCTCGTGCCCCCGCGCGACGAGGATGCCGTGCGTGACGCGGTGTCGTCCCTCGCCGCCGACTCCGCTCGGCGTGCGGCGTACGGGGCCGCAGGCCGGGCCACCGTCGAGGGCCGCACCTGGGCTGCCGTCGGCGACCAGCTCATCGATCACTACACCGAGGTGCTCCGGGCGCGGACGGCGGTGGCGGCATGACGGCCTCGGCATCGCCCCTGCGCATCGTGCGCCTGGCGAACTTCGTCGCGCCCTCGTCGGGCGGGCTGCGGACGGCACTGCGCGAGCTGGGCACCGGCTACGCAGCGGCCGGCCACGAGCCCGTGCTGATCGTGCCCGGCGACCGGACCGACGACCGCGACACCGACCAGGGCCGCGTCATCACCGTGCCGGGACCGCTGCTGCCCGGCACCGGCGGCTACCGGGTGATCACCGACCGCCGGCGACTCACCCGGCTCCTCGAACAGCTCGCCCCGGACCGGCTCGAGGTCTCCGACCGTACGACCCTGCGGTGGACGGGCGAGTGGGCGCGCCGCGCCCGCGTCCCCGCCGTGATGGTCTCCCACGAGACGGCGCACGGCGTCCTGCGTACCTGGGGACTGTCGGAGGGAGCGGCGCGGCGGGCCGCCGACGCCCTCAACCTCCGTACCGCGCGCGCGTACACGCGTGTCGTGTGCACCACGGAGTGGGCGGAGCGCGAGTTCGTACGCATCGGCGCACGCAACGTCGTGCGCGCACCGCTCGGCGTGGATCTGGAACGCTGCCATCCCGGGCTGCTGGACCCGCAGTTGCGCGAGCGGCACGCGCGCGTGGGGGAGGCGCTGCTCGTGATGTGCTCGCGTCTGTCTGTCGAGAAGCGGCCGGGCACGGCGCTGGACGCGCTGGAGGTGCTGCTCGGCAGGGGACAGCGGGCGGTGCTCGTCGTGGCCGGTGAAGGCCCGCTGCGCGCCCGGCTCGAACAGCGCGCCCGTGAGCGCCGGTTGCCCGTGACGTTCCTGGGCCATGTCGGCGACCGCACGGCCCTCGGGGCACTCCAGGCCTCCGCCGACGTGTGCCTGGCACCCGGGCCCGCCGAGACGTTCGGGCTCGCGGCACTGGAAGCGATGGCCTGCGGCACCCCGGTCGTGGCCAGCGCGACGTCCGCACTCCCGGAGATCGTCGGCGCCGCCGGAGCCACGGCAGCGGACACGGGAGCATCCTTCGCGGACGCCGTGCAGCACCTCCTGGAGCGTCCGGAGACCGAGCGCCGCGAAGCGGCACGCGCGCGTGCCGAGTGCTTCGGGTGGGACATCGCGGTCCGGGCCTTCCTCACGGCGCACGACGCACCGGTGCGGGTGCCGCGGGCCGGTGAGCGCGTGGGAGGCGTGGCATGAAGCCGGTCCGCTTCGCCGCGCTCGGGGACTCGCTCACCGAAGGAGTGGGCGACCGGGTGGGGGACGGGTGGCGCGGCTGGGCCGCGCTGCTCGCCGACGGACTCGCCCCCGACGAAGCCCCGGCGGAGTTCCGCAACTTCGCGGTCAGCGGCGCCCAGACCCTGGACGTCCTCGAGCGGCAGACCCCGGCCGCACTCGCCCTGCGGCCCGACATCGTGTCCGTCGTGGTCGGCGTCAACGACACGCTCCGCTGCACCTTCGACATCCAGGCCGTGGCCGCGCGCCTCGACCAGGTCTACGCGGCCTTCGCGGCGCAGAAAGCGGTGCTGCTCACCGCCTGCCTGCCGGACCCCGGGGCGATGCTCGGCCTGCCCGGCGTGCTGGCCCGTCCGCTCGCCCGCCGCCAGCGGGCCGTGAACACGGTCGTGCACGCGCTGTCGGAGCGCTACGGGGCCGTCCATCTGCACGCCGCCGAAGGAGACTGGATCACCGACCGCGCGATGTGGAGCGCGGACCGGCTGCATCCCGGTGAGCGTGGTCACCGGGTGCTCGCCGCGCGCTTCCACACGCTGCTCGCCGCGGACGGGATCGCAGCGGGCCGTCAGCCGTCGGTCGAGCCCCAGCTTCCGCCGCCCACACGGTCCGCCAGCCTGCTGTGGCTGGCCACCGCGGGGACCGGCTGGGTGGCGCGCCGGTGCACCGATCTGCTGCCGCAGCTCCTCCGGCTGGCCGCGGACGAGGTGCGGCACCGGGCGAAGGGCACCAGTGCGCGGCTGGATCTGCGGGCCTCGCACGCGGTGGCGGCCGCGCTGGCGGCGCTCTCGGCCGCAGAGACGGCGGATGCCGCGTGAGCATCCTCGGAGTCAGCCGAGGGGAGTCGGCCGTGGGGGAGGACCGATTACGTGCGGCGGAACGAGCGAGGGAGGCTCAGCGCCTGCGGACCGCCACGAACCGTACCGGAGTCCCCGGTGTCGCCTGGGCTGCGGCCGCGAGGTCGGTTTCCCGCACCACCGCGATCACCGGGTACCCGCCCGTGGTCGGGTGGTCGGCGAGGAAGACGACCGGTCTGCCGTCCGGGGGCACCTGTACCGCGCCCAGCACCATGCCCTCACTGGGCAGTTCACCGTCCACCGCCCGCTGAAGCGGCGGACCGTCGGTGCGCAGCCCGATGCGGTTGCTCGCCGATGACACGCGGTACGCGCGCGTGGTCAGCGTGCGCAGGGCCGCATCGGTGAACCAGCCGTGGCGGGGGCCGAGCGTCACCCGCAACACGAGTTCGCGCGGGGGCCCCGGCTGCGGAGCGACATCCGCACGCATGCGTGCCGCGGTGGGTCTTCCCAAGGGCAGCACGGTTCCGTCGGCGAGCGGCGCCGGGCCAAGACCCGACAGCAGATCCGTCGACCGGCTCCCAAGGACCGGCTCCACGGCCACCCCTCCGGCGAACGCCACATAACTGCGTACGCCCGAGACCGCCGCTCCGACGTCCAGCACCGCCCCTGCCGGGACCCGGACCGGAGCACTCCAGGGCACCGGCCGGCCGTCGACGGTCACCGGGCAGGGGGCGCCGCCCACTGCCACCTCGACATCGCAACGGGGCCGTACAGCACAGCCGTTGAGGGTCGTCTCCAGGACCGCGGCGTCCGGTGGATTGCCCACGAGCCGGTTGACGAGGGCGGCGGCGGGAGCATCGAGCGCACCGGAGCGGGGCACGCCGAGGTGTGCGTGGCCGTGGCGGCCCCGGTCCTGGACGGTGGTCAGCGCACCGGCCCGGACGACGGCGACGGCACGGTCGGTCACTGCGGCCCCTCCGGTACGAAGCGCACCCGGGCACCGGGAGCGAGCAGCGCGGCAGGCACGCGCGCGTGGTCCCACAGTACGGCGTCCGTCGTGCCGATCAGCTGCCAGCCGCCAGGCGAGGAGCGCGGGTACACGCCCGTGTACGGGCCCGCGAGCGCGACGGCACCGGCCGGAACCGCCGTACGGGGCGTGGCCCTGCGAGGCACGTCGTAGCGCTCGGGCAGTCCCGTCAGATAACCGAAGCCGGGCGCGAACCCGCAGAACGCGACGCGGAACTCCGCAGCCGCGTGAATCCGGCCGACCTCCTGTTCCTCGACGCCCCACAGCGCCGCCACGTCCGCGAGATCGGGACCGTCGTAGCGCACGGGCAGTTCGATCGCGTCGTCCGTGCGCGCGACAAGGGGCGGGATGTCCCAGGCCGTGAGCTGCGCGGCCAGCCGGCCCGGGTCGTCGAGCCCGTCGAGCAGCACCGTGCGGGCCGCGGGCACGATCTCCCGTACGGACAGTGAGCCCGCGGCTCGGCGCCGCAGCAGCTCGGCATGGAGCGCCTGCGCCTCGGCGCCGCTGCCCAGCTCGACGAGCAGGGCCCGGTCGCCGACCGGCAGCGCCCTCATGCGAAGGCCTCCACGCGGACGCCGGCCGCCTCCAGCTCGGCCCGCACACGCCGCGCGAGACCCACCGCGCCGGGGGTGTCCCCGTGCAGACACAACGACCGCGCGCGTACCGCGATCTCCTCGCCCGTGTGGGACGTGACGGTCCCGGACCGTGCGAGACTCACCGAGCGCTCGACGACGGCCTGCGGATCCGTGACCACGGCACCGTCCTGGCCGCGCGGCACCAGCGTGCCCTGGGCGGTGTACGCACGGTCCCCGAACGCCTCGGTGACGACCGGCAGTCCGGCCTTCTCCGCCGCCTCGAGGAGGCGCGATCCGGGCAGGCCGAGCACGGGCAGTGCGGCGTCGGCCAGCAGCACACCGTCGACCACGGCCCGCGCCTGGTCCTCGTCGTGCACGACCCGGTTGTAGAGCGCGCCGTGCGGCTTCACATACGACACGCGCGTGCCCGCCGCGCGGGCGAATACCTCCAGGGCGCCGATCTGGTACGCCACTTCGGCGGCCAGCTCGTCGGGCGGCACGTCCATCGCGCGCCGCCCGAAGCCCGCCAGGTCGCGGTAGGACACCTGGGCACCGATCCGTACGCCGCGTTCGGCCGCCGTCACGCACACGCGCCGCATGGTGGCCGCGTCCCCGGCGTGGAAGCCGCACGCGACGTTCGCGCTGGTCACGACGGACAGCAGCTGTTCGTCGTCGGTCAGCTGCCAGCGCCCGAAGCCCTCGCCGAGGTCGGCGTTCAGATCGATCGAGACCGAGGCCATGTGTCTCTTTTCTCCTGTTTCCTCTTGCTGTTCGAACGAGCCGGTTCAGAGCACCCGGTACTGCTCGTCGCGGGCGTCCGTGATGAACATCTGACCAGGTGCATGCGTGATGGCGAACGGCGGGCAGGAGGCCATCACGGCCGCCTGCGGCGTCACCCCGCACGCCCAGAACACCGGGATGTCGCCCGGTTCGAGGTCCACCGGATCGCCGAAGTCGGGTCGCGCCAGGTCCTGGATGCCCAGCACGTCCGCATCGCCGCAGTGCACCGGGCTGCCGTGCACCGCGGGCATCAGGGAACTCTCCCGGATCGCCGCCGGGAGATGCTCGGGCGGAACGGGACGCATCGACACCACCATGGGACCGTGCAGCCGGCCCGCGGGGCGGCAGCGGCGGCCCGTGACGTACATGGGGACGTTGCGGCCCTGTTCGACATGGCGCATCGGTACCCCCGCCTCGGACAGCGCCCACTCGAAGGTGAAGCTGCAGCCGATCAGGAACGACACCAGGTCGCCGCGCCAGTGTCCGACGACATCGGTGGGCTCGTCGACGAGTTCGCCGTGCTCCCACACGCGGTACCGCGGCAGATCGGTGCGCAGATCGGCCCCCCGCGCGAGCGGTGTGCTCCAGGAACCGGCGTCGGTGACGTCCAGCACCGGACAGGGCTGGGGATTGCGCTGGCAGAACAGCAGCATGTCGTACGCCCAGTCGGCGGGCACCGAGATCAGATTCGCCTGGGTATGCCCCGCGGACCAGCCGGCGGTCGGCCCCGAGGCACCCGAACGGAAGTGGGCCCGGGCCTTTTTGGGGCTCCACGCGCGCGTGCGCGCAGTGACGTGCTCTGCGGAGCGGTCCTGCGTACGGCTTTCGGCGCGGTCCTTCGTACGGTTCACTGCAGCTCCCGTCCACGGGTCTCGGGCAGACCGAACAGTGCGATGACGGCGAGGCCGTAGCCCACCGCTCCGAAGACGAGCGCACCGCCCACGCCCCAGCTGTCGGCGAGGAACCCGACGAGGGTGGGGAAGACGGCGCCCACCGCGCGGCCGGTGTTGTACGTGAAGCCCTGTCCCGTGCCGCGCACCGCCGCCGGGTAGAGCTCGCTGAGGAACGAGCCGAAACCGCTGAAGATGGCCGACATACAGAACCCGAGCGGGAAACCGAGGACGAGGACCAGTGTGTTCGCGCCGCTCGGGATGTTGGTGTAGGCGAGGACGGCGGCTGCGGAGAGGAAGGCGAAGAGTGCGATGTTCCGCTTTCGGCCGAGTTTGTCGGTGAGGTAGCCGCCGGTGAGGTAGCCGAGGAAGGCACCGGAGATGAGGAAGGTCAGATAGCCGCCGGTGTTGACGACCGAGAGGTGGCGTTCCGACTTGAGGTAGGTGGGCACCCACGTGGCCAGCGTGTAGTAGCCGCCCTGGACGCCGGTGGAGAGCAGCACGGCGAAGAACGTGGTGCGCAGCAGGCCCGGTTCGCTCGCCGTCGCCCGCTTGAAGATCGCGGTGAACGAGCCCTTCTCCGCGCTCTTCTGCCGGCGCTCGGCCGCCTTGGGGGCGTCGTGCACGCTGCGCCGTACGTAGACGACGAGCAGCGCGGGCAGCGCGCCGGTCCAGAACATCACGCGCCATGCCACGTCGTCGTCGAGGAACTGGAACACCAGCGTGTAGACGATCACGGCGAGCCCCCAGCCGATGGCCCAGGAGCTCTGGATGGCGCCGAGCGTACGGCCGCGGTGCCTGGCGCTCGCGTACTCGGCCACCAGGACGGCGCCGACCGCCCACTCGCCGCCGAAGCCGAGGCCCTGGAAGGCGCGGAAGACCAGGAGCGTCTCGTAGTTGGGCGCGAAGCCGCAGGCCACGGTGAACACGGCGTACGTGATCACCGTGACCATCAGGGCCTTGACCCGGCCGACCCGGTCGGCGACCACACCGGCGAGGGCGCCGCCGACCGCCGAGACGACCAGCGTGACGGTGGTGATCAGCCCCGTCTGCCCGCTGTCGAGGCCGAAGTATGCCGCGAGCGCCACCATGCTCAGCGGCAGCGTGAAGTAGTCGTAGGAGTCGAGCGCATAGCCGCCGAACGCGCCCGCGAAGGCGCGGCGGCCGCGCGGCCCGAGGGCGCGCAGCCAGGCGAAAGCGCCGCTGTCACCGGAGAGTTCGTCCGTGCCGGGCCGCCGGTCCTCGGTCGTCAGGGCCTGTGTCGGAGGAGTCGTGCTCATGAGCACCTCACAGAAAGGGACAAAGGGTGCATGCGAACGGGAATGTGCCGTACGGGAGATGAGCAGAGCGGGTGTGGGCGCCGGAGCGGTGCGGGTCGGCGTCCTGCTCGACAAGGTAGAGGATTGTTGAACGATCCCTCAATACCCATGTTGTTTCGTTCTTGTGTCTGAGGTTGAATTCCGCCATGGGTGCTGTGTCTTCGCGGGGTGCGAGCCCCGGACCTTCGGCCGGAGAGTCGGCAGGACTGGCCGACGACCGTGCGCTGCTGGGCCGTACGAGCACGGCGGAGCGCGTGGCGGACATCCTCAGGAGCCGTATCGCCGACGGCTACTTCCGGCCCGGCACACGGCTGTCCGAGGACAGCATCGGCGGGGCGCTCGGCGTCTCGCGCAACACGTTGCGCGAGGCCTTCCGGCTGCTCACCCACGAGCGGCTGCTCGTCCACCAGCTCAACCGCGGCGTCTTCGTCCGGGTCCTCACCGTCGAAGACGTCGAGGACATCTACCGCACCAGGCGACTCGTGGAGTGCGCGGTCGTACGCGGCCTGGGCAGGCCGCCGTATGCGCTGGACGCGGTCGCCGAAGCCGTCGCCGACGGGCGGCGGTCGGCACGTGAACGCGACTGGAAGGGTGTCGGGACGGCCAACATCCACTTCCACCGGGAACTGGTCGCCCTCGCCGGCAGCGAACGCACCGACGAGGTGATGCGCAGCGTCTTCGCCGAACTGCGCCTCGCTTTCCACGTGGTGGACGACCCGCGCCGGCTGCACGAGCCGTACCTTGCCCGTAACCGCCAGATCCTGGAGACGCTCCAGGCGGGCGACCGCGACAAGGCGGAGCGCCTGCTCGCCGAGTACCTCGACGACTCGCGCCGGGGGCTCGTCGAGGTGTACGGACAGCGAGTGGGGGCGGGCGAGGATGAAGACTCGCCGACGGACGGGTGAGCGGCGCGCCCCACCCGCGCATCGGTCAAGGTCGCCCCCCGATTCCCGAGATCGGGTGAGTTGCGTCTGCTGCCATTGTTCATACGATTTGCCGTGGTTTGGTCTTTGTGGTGTGCAGGCCCGTTGTGTGGCCCGGACGAAGCGGCGGCCGGAACGTGTCACGCGTGGCCTGGGCGGTATCTGCGCCGTTTGGGCCGTTGTCAGACCGAGGACCTAGTCTGTGCACCGTGACTTTGCCAGTATCGACGGACTTCGCTTCGCCCCAGCTCAGCGCGGGGCCGCGGCCCGCTCCGGGCCCGGCCGCCGACGAGGGTCTGGCGCGGCGGCTGCGCGCGCTCGCCTGCACCGCGCCGCTGCACGACCTCGACGCGCGCAAGGCCAACCTGGCGGGTGAGTACTCGGTGTACGGCATGGCCGAGGTGGCCCTCGCCGCCATCGACCTCGTCACACTGAACATGGACTTCGACACAGGCGCGGACCACGAGCAGATAGTGGCCCGGCTCGTCCCGCGCATCGCCGCACAGGCCCCGCAGCGCCCCACCGCCGAGCACGAGCGCGTCGCCCGCTGGGTCCTGGAGAACCTGATCAACGTCGGCAGCGTCGACCGCGGCTTCCGCGCCGTGTACGGCACGTTCGCGCCCGACGGCACCTATGTGCGCCGGGACTACGACTTCAAGCTGATCGAGGAGGTCCCGGGGTACGGCGGCGCTGTGTACCTGCGCACGACCGACGAGGCGGTCAACGTCCTCGTCGGAGCCCTCGACACCGATGTCACGAGCGCCCAGATCGCCGCCGAGGTGAAGCTGGAGGTGCTGATCAACCGCGGCCGGCTCGCCGACGCCCAGCTCGCCGCCGAACAGGCCCGCTACCGCACCGTGCAGTACTCGGAATCGCTCCGCAGGGCCCTCGAGGCCACCCGGCGCAACGTGCGCGCGGTCGACTGGCTCAACGCCGTCCCCGACCTGATCGCCGAGGCCCTCGACCACGTAGCCGACCGCTACCGTCACGAGAACGCGATCCTGACGAACATCCGCAAGGCACGAGACGAGTCCGAGGACCCCGAGCAGAAGCGCCGCGCCGCCGAGCTCGTCGACATCGTCAAGGACTGCATCCGCCGCCACACGCAGCTGCAGTCCCGGCTCCTCGAGGCGGGGCCGCTGTTCCGCGCCGAACAGGACCGGCAGGCCTTCGCCGCCCCGGCCGCGCGCGCGGGTCTCGATCTCTACGGCCAGCTCGTCGCACCCGTGCTGCCGCTCCCTCTCGAGCAGGCGCTCCGCGTGACCGACGCCTACTTCGCCCGCGGGACCGGCCTGCGTACGCCCGTGTCCGTCCGGGTCGCCGACCTCGTCGACATACTGCTGACGCCGCCGCTGGAGCGGGAGCACCTCGGCGCGGAGATGCCCGAGCCCGATCTGATCGCGACGCCCGACGACAGCCGGTTCAGTGACGAGCAGCTGGCAGGCGCCATGGAGCTGCTCGACCTGCCCTCCGACGCACCGCGCCGGCTCTCGGGCCTGCTCGCCGAGGCGCGCAGGCGCGATCCCGATCTGCCCTATCTGGTCGCGCTGCTCGCCGTACACGCGGCCAGCCCACCTGTCGGCACGGCCTACCGCCAGGGCGAGGAGAAGCTGCTGTTCGCCGTGGACGACGGCACCGAACTCGACGACCTGGAGTTCGGCGGTGCCGACCTGATAGTCGGGACGGCCCTGCTCGATGCCGCGGGCATGGCGGCCGACCGGACGGAGGCCGCGTAGTGCCGCCGGCGCCGAGCGCACCGCCGCGAACCGGTCGGGACACCTTCGTCCGGCCGCCGACCACCGTCGCCGCCGACGCGACGACCGTCGGCGACACGCAGGCCCGTGGCGCCGTACGCGCGTGCATCGCGAGCCATCCCCGCGAGACGGAGCGCGCTCGTGCCACGGGGCATGCCCGTTGCGCGGCAGCTGCCCGCTCCGGACAGCCGAGCCGCGGGACCATCTGCCGGGCGCACGCCTGGGCCGCAGCACGCTGCCGTGCGCTCGCGCCCGGTACACCTTCCCTCGCCGAGCGCCCTCTTTCCGTACGACCTCACCACCCCAGCAAGGAGCACCAGCCGTGACCGACGACCACGCAGACGGGACCGCGTGGGGCGAGCCGGAATCCGGGGCGGCCCCGGTGGGGGCCAAGGCCGCCGTGACCCCTGCCGACGCCGCCGACGCGGCACGCCTCGTCGCCTTCGGGCTGCAGCCCAAGCTGCAGCCGGCGCGCGACCAGGAGTACGCGGAGCTGCTGCGCCGTTACCGCGAGGACCCGCCGTTCGCGCGGATCTCGGACGCCGTCGCCGCCGGGCTCGGGCTGGTGGTCCTCGAGGTGTCCCCGCGCGCGGGCATGGCGGTGACCGCCGCCGAGGACTCCGTCTTCGCCGTCCGCATGGGCGACTACGCCCGCCGCGCGTCGGCCGACTCCGGCGACCGCTTCTTGCACGGCCTCGCTCACCTGGCCGTCGCCGCGATGGCGTTCCCCCGCCCCGAGGACCTCGCCGACGACGGCTACATCGGCCGGGTGACGGTCAACGGCGTCGACGCGTTCGTCCGCCAGGCCTGCCGCCGCCTGGAGGAACAGGCCGCCGAACAGGGCGAGAACACCGACCCGGCCAGCGACGCGCCCGGACTCGAGGCCGCCTGGCGGATCTGGGCGAGGCGCAGCGCGACCGGCGCGACCAAGGACGCCCGCCGGCTCGCCGGCTCGACCACCGGCATCGTCGGCAAGGCAGTCGCCTTCCTCACCGATTCGGGGTTCCTGCAGCGCACGGGGGACGACTCCGGAGGGACGTACCGCACGACCGCCCGCTACCAGCTGCAGGTAAGAGACATGGCCGGCGGCGCCGCCATGGCCGAACTCCTTGAGCTCGGCATCGTGCCGGTGAGCGACGGGACGGCGAGCCTGCTGCCGCCCGAGGGCACCGACGACCTGGAGCTGGTGGCCGACGCCGGCCTGCCGTTCCACTCCTGACCGCCTGAACCTCTTCCACGACCTTCACGACCTCTTTCACGACTACGAGAGTCCGCCGCAATGTACGAGTTGTCCCGGGTCCGCCTCTACTCCATCGGGCCTGCCGGTGCGCGCTACGCCGACACCGTGCTGGACCTGCGGGGTGTCGGCGAACCCGTGCCGCACCCCGCACCCACCCAGGTGGAGTTCTTCGAGGAGGAGCCCGTCGGACCGCCGCGCCGGCCCGCGCCCGCCGGCGTGCTCTTCCTGGAGAACGGCGGCGGCAAGTCCGTACTGCTGAAGCTGATCTTCTCGGTGATGCTCCCGGGCCACCGGAACACCCTCGGCGGCGCCAGCTCCGGCGTGCTGCGCAAGTTCCTGCTCGCAGACGACTGCGGCCACGTCGCGCTGGAATGGCAGCACACCCTGACCGGCGAGTGCGTCGTCGTCGGCAAGGTCAGCGAGTGGCGCGGGCGGCAGGTGTCCAACGACCCGCGAAAGTTCGCCGAGGCCTGGTACTCGTTCCGGCCCGGCCCCGGACTGAGCCTGGACAACCTGCCGGTCGCCGAGTCCACGGCGGTGCGGCCGCCCGTCGAGGGAGCGTCCGGCGCGCAGGGGCGGCGCCGCACCATGAAGGGGTTCCGGGACGCCCTGACCGAGGCGGGCAAGGCGTACCCGCACCTGGAGGTCCACTGGGAGGAGATCCACGAGCGCTGGACCGAACACCTCGGCGAGCTGGGCCTCGACCCCGAACTCTTCCGCTACCAGCGGGAGATGAACGCCGACGAGGGCGAGGCCGCGGGCCTGTTCGCGGTGAAGAAGGACTCCGACTTCACCGACCTGCTGCTGCGCGCCGTCACCGACACACGTGACACGGACGGGCTCGCCGACCTGGTCAGCGGCTTCGGCAACAAACTGGGACGGCGCGGCGAACTCATCGCCGAGCGGGACTTCACCTCGGGATCGGTAGACCTCCTCGGCCGGATTGTCGAGGCCGCCGACGCGCGGGCACGCGCGCGTGGCATCCACGCGGGCGCGGAGCGGCGCACCCGCACCCTCGCCCGTCGTCTCTCGGCACGTGCAGCCCAGCAGCGTGGCCGCGCCGCCGACCTCGCCCAGCGGGTCACCGCCGCCGCGCACACGGTCACCGAGGCCGAGCAGGCACGCGGCCGGAGCGCGCTGATCGCCGCCGAACTGGCCTACCGGCACGCCTCGTTGGCGCTCGCGGGCGCGGAGAAGGCCGCCACTGCGCAGAAGCGTGAGCTCGCCGACGCCCGCACACTGCACTCCGCCTGGCAGGCGGCCGAGGCCGTGCTGCGCCACCGCGCGGCCGCCGACCGCTCCGCGCGCGTGGCCGCCGCCATCCGCGAGGCCGAGCGGGACGCCGCCCCCGCGCTCGCCGCCCGCGCCAAGGCAGCCGCCGATCTCGTACGCGCCCTCCACGGCGCCGCCGGGAACGCGGAGCGCCTGGCGAACGAGGAGGAGGAGCGGTCCGCGGCCCTCCAGGAGGCCGGCGAGGCCGCGCATCGCGACGCGACGGCCGCCGCGACCGAGGCACAGCGTGCCCGCAGCGAGGCCGGCCATCTGCGCCAGCGGCTCGCCGAGGTCGAACAGGAGACCGCCGAGGCCGTACGGGCCGGGTGGCTCGACGACACCGCGCCGGACGCCGACCCGGCGCGCGCCGCACTCGCCGCAAGCGACGCCGAGAAGACCGCCGTCGCCTCCTGGGACACCGCGCGCGAGGCGTCCCGCCGCGCCGCCGAGCATGCTCGCGAGGCCGCATCCGCCGAGTCGCGCGCCGAACTGACCGCGGCGCGCGCGGCGGACGCCGCGACGGCCGCCGAGCGCGCGTACGAAGCGGAGCGCCGCACCGCCGAGTCCCTCGCGGGCGAGGAACGGCTGGCGGAACTGCTGGGCCTGCCCGCCGGGGCGCGCCCCACCGTGGTGCCGCATCCCCGACGGGAACCGGGCACGGGCACCGCCGACGGCTCCTCCCGCGCGGGCGAAGGCGGCTCGGCAGCCGAGCGCGATGCGGGTGCACCCGGCAGTGCCGTGGGCCGCAGCGCAGAGAACGGCGCTTCGCAAGCGGAGCATGCTGCTTTGCAAGCGGCGGAAACCCATGAAGTGGAAGAAACCCAGGCCGCGGCCGAAGCCCCGCTGACCGCCGAGGAGCTCGACCGCTGCGCCGACGAACTGCGCGGGCTGCTCGACCACGCGGTCGCATCCGCCGAGCGGCAGCTCTTCGAGCTGCGCACCGCCGCCGCCGACGACGCCCGGATTCTCGGCGCGCTCGGTGACGGCGGACTGCTGCCGCCCGGGCCGGACGTACTCGCCACGGTCGAGTTCCTCGGTGAGCACGGCATCCCGGCACTGCCCGGCTGGCGCTACCTCGCCCAGGCCGTCGACCCCGCCGACCACGCACGCGTGCTGGCCGCCCGGCCCGAACTCGTCGACGGCGTCGTCATCACCGACCCCGACACCCACGCGCGGGCCCGCGAGACGCTGAGCAGCGCCGCACTGCTGCCGCGCTCCGCCGTCGCCGTGGGCACCGCCGCGGCCCTGCTCGCACCCACCCCGGCCCCCGGGACGGGCGACACCGACGTGTTCCTCGTACCGCCGAACCCGGCCATGCACGACGAGCAGGCCGCCGACGAGGAGCGGGAGGCCCTGCGCGCCCGCGCAGGCCGGCGTGACGAGGACATCCGAGAGCTCGCAGCCCGCCTCGCCAAGGACCGCGAGCTCACCGCGCGGCTCGCTTCCTGGCGGGCCGGTTGTCCCGCCGGCCGGCTCACCGAACTCGCCACCGCCGCCCGCGACGCACACGTGTTCGCCGAGGAGGCCGAGACCGAGCTCGCCGAGGCGCGCACCGCAAGGGCCGAGGCCGACGAGGCCGCGGCCGAGGCGGCCCGGGTGCGCGACGAGCGGCAGGACGTCGCGCAGCGCGCGCGCCGCGCCGCCGATGCGCTCGCCGGGCTCGCGTTCCGGTTGCGCGAGCGTGCGGGATGGCAGGTCAGACTGCGCGAACTCGCCGACGAGGCCGTCGAGTCGGAGGCTCGCGCCCAGGTCTGCCTCGAGCGTGCCCGCGCCGCCGACGAGGACCGCCGCGGAGCTCAGCGCGCCGCCGACGACGCCCGCCGCACCGCTCGCGCCCTCCGCGCGGAGCGCGCCGACATCGCCGGCGCGCCCGACGACGTGGTGGATGACGACGACACCGCAAGCGGTGAGTCCGCGGGCGGTGCGGGCCGGAACGGCAAAGCGCCCAGGGCGTCGCTGCCCGCGCTGCGCGAGGCGTACCGCGCGGCCTCCCAGGTCTACGAGAAGGTCGGCGTCGGCGCCGACCTGCGCGCCGAGCAGGCCCGCGCCGAGAGCGACGAGAGCGCTGCCCTCGCCGAGCTCGACCGGCTCAGCAACAAGGTGCGCACGCGTGCGGCCCAGCTCCTCGAGTCCCCGGACGGCTCCGACGGGCCGTCCCGGCAGGCCGCCGCCGCGCGCGCCGAAGAGCTGGTCCAGCTTCTCGAGACCCGCGCCTCCGCGGCCAGCGAGCAGCTCGGCAGGCTCCGGGCGGAGGCCGAGCGGCACGCGCCCGAGGACGGCGAGGCACACACCGAGCTGCCCGACGACCTGGTCCCCGCCGACACCGAGCACGCCCAGGCTCTCCTGCGCACCGCCACCGCCGAACTCGCGTCCCGCACCGATGCGTTGACCGAGGCCAGGGACACGCACGCCGAACTCCTCGCCGCCCATCGCGCCGCCGAGGACGCCGCCGGAGGATTCGACGAGTCGGCCGCCCAGCTGCGCGACCTGCTCCGTGAGAACTCGGGTGACGACCCGGAGGAGCCGGAGCCGTACCCCGGGGACCTGCAGGAGGCGCGGCAGGCAGCGGCCGAGGCCCGCCGCTCGCTGCGCGGCTGCGCCGCCGATCTGTCCGCCGCGGATGCGGCCGTACGCGAGGCGAGCGACGTGCTCGTACGCCACGCCAACTCCACGCGGTACGAACAGGTCCGTACGCCCGCGCGCCAGCAGATCCGCGAACTGCCCGCCTCCGCCCTGCCGGAGCACGCGCAGAAATGGGCCGAGGCCTTCGCCCCCCGTCTCCGCGTCCTCAGCGACGAGCTGGAGCAGCTGGAGCGCAACCGCGACTCGATCGTGGACCGCCTCCGGGGCCTCGTCGAGTCCGCCCTCGCCACCCTCCGTTCCGCCCAGCGGCTTTCCCGCCTCCCGGAGGGCCTCGGCGAGTGGTCCGGCCAGGAGTTCCTGCGTATCCGCTTCGACGAGCCGGACCAGGCCACGCTCAGCGAGCGGCTGGGCGAGGTCATCGACGAAGCCACCCGCGCCGCGGTGAGGAAGAACTCCGACCTGCGCCGTGACGGCATGTCCCTGCTGCTGCGCGGCGTCGGCGCCGCCATCCAGCCGAAGGGCGTCGCCGTCGAGATCCTCAAGCCGGACGCCGTGCTGCGTGCGGAGCGTGTCCCGGTCGGGCAGATGGGCGACGTGTTCTCCGGCGGCCAGCTGCTCACCGCCGCCATCGCCCTGTACTGCACGATGGCCGCGCTCCGCTCGAACGACCGGGGCCGTGACAAGCACCGTCACGCCGGCACGCTGTTCCTCGACAACCCGATCGGCCGCGCCAACGCGACGTATCTGCTGGAACTCCAGCGGGCCGTTTCGGACGCGCTCGGTGTGCAACTGCTCTACACCACGGGCCTGTTCGACACCACGGCACTCGCCGAGTTCCCGCTGGTGATCCGGCTGCGCAACGACGCGGACCTGCGGGCCGGGCTGAAGTACATCAGCGTGGAGGAGCACCTCAGGCCGGGACTGCCGCATCACGCACCCGCGGGGGAGACGGTGCACGGCGAGATCACGGCGACGCGGATGTTCAAGCGGCCCGCACCCGCCCAGGGTTGACCTGGCCGCGTGCCGCGGCGCTCATCCAGGGGTGACCGCCCGCGCACCCTGCCGTCCGGTCACCGAGGGACGGGGCGTGCATACGGCCGGGACCAGGCCGGCGCGCACCGCCGGAACTGCGTCAGTGCTTACCGGCGGGCTACGTGTGTGCGGAGCCGGACTACGAGTGCGACAACTGCCCCCGGCTGCCGCGCCTCCGTATCCGTTCCTGCTCCCGGGCCAGCAGCCGTGCCTGTCTGCGGGCGCGGCGCCGCTCACGGCGGAGCCGGCGGGCCGTGCTGCTGGGCGTCGACAGGACGCCGTGCCGCTGTCTCCACACCTGACGCGTGATCCACACGTCCAGCACGCCCCAGGTCGCCGCGACCGTGCTGGCCACGCTGGAGAGCACCATGGGGAAGGCCAGCCAGGAACCGGCGAGCGTACACAGGAAGGCGACCACCGCCTGAACGAGCGTCAGGGCCACTATCAGCACGGCCCGGACCGCCGCCGTACGCACCGGGTCGGGCATGCGCGGGCGCCGAGCAGGTTCCTCGACCCACAGCGGTTTCCAGCGCGCGTCGGCCATCGGCCCTGCGAGCCCTGCCGCCACGTCCCCGGATCCCTGCGTGGATCCGGGTGCGGCGCCGTCGCCCGACGCCATGCGCCGCTCTGCCGTGCCCATCGACTCGTCACTCCCCTCGGCCTTGCGTGCCCCTCGCCCCGCATGCCCCTCGGTCGTGTGCCGGTCCGAACCGCCGGCCCCGACCCTCATTTGCTGCCCGGTTTGCACTGCTTTACTCCGCTGGAGGCGCCGGGCGTCACATGTGGCCTGTTCCGCCCTCCAGTTCCCGTACGTAAGGACGAACGAGGGCAGAAGAAGATTCCCGAGTTGCATGGAAATCCAGCCACTCTGACCACCTGTCACGACGCGCGAGTTCGGCCGACGTCCGCGGTGCCGATATTTCGCGTAATCCCCCGAGCTGAGGCAGGCGGTCCCTCGCCGACCAGGACTCCGGGCGCCGTCTTTCCGCGGCTGTCCTGTGAAAGTATCCAGACACGTCTTCGAGTTGTTCGTGTGTCAGTAGTAGGCTCACGCCGTTTGTTGACGCACATGTGCACCCCCGGGACAGGGGGTCGATCTGGGGGAGGCCATGCGCTTTCGCGGGAAATCCATCCGCCGGAAGATCGTGGCGCTGCTCGTCGTCCCGCTGGTCTCCCTGCTGTCCATCTGGGGCTTCGCGACGGTGCTCACCGGGCGTGAGGCGAGTGATCTGTTCACGGTCGGCAGCGTCCTCGAGAAGATCGGCTATCCCGTCGAGGATGCCGTGCGCCTCATCCAGCAGGAGCGGCGGCAGGCCCTGGTCTACCTGGCAGACCCCCGCGACTCGGCCGCCGTCACCGCCCTGCGCGACAGTCGCGTACGGACGGACCTGGTCGTGGAGAAGATCCGCAAGAACGGAACGGATCCGGGTTTGCGGGACGAGCTCTCGCAGGAGAACAGCAGACGGCTCACCTCCCTCCTGGACGCGCTCGACGGGATCGACTCACTGCGCCGCAGCGTCGCCACGGGCAGTATCACGCCCTACAAGGCGTTCACCCTCTACAACCGCCTGGTCGACCCCTGCTACACGTTCCTGACGAACCTGCACCGGATCGACAATGTGGAGCTGGACAAGGAGGCCCGCGCACTCGTCAATCTGGCACGCGCGCGTGAACTGCTGTCCCGCGAGGACGCCCTGCTCGGCTCCGCGCTGGCCGCACAGCACATCACGCGGGCCGAGATCCGCGACATCTCCGACCTCGCGGCGCAGCGCACCATGCTGTACGACATCAACCTGCCGCTGCTGCCCGACGAGGACCGCGACCGCTACCAGCATTTCTGGAACGGCGCCGCCTCGGCGCCGCTTCGCGCGGCCGAGCACTCCGTCATCACCTCCACATCCGGCATGCCCCATGACGTCACCATCGCCACGTGGAACAGCGCAGCCGGAGACGCGCTCACCGATCTCGCCAAGATCAACACCACGGCGGACGAGCACTACCAGGACCGCGTCAGGCCCGCCGCCGTCGGCGTCCTCGTCAAGGCCGGCGTCGCCGGCGTGCTCGGTCTGCTCGCCCTGCTGTTCTCGCTGGTCCAGTCCGTACGCATCGGCCGGGGCCTCATCCGCGATCTGCGCCGCCTGAGCCTCGAGGCCCACGAGTCGTCCGGTGTCCGGCTGCCCAGCGTGATGCGGCGCCTCGCCGCGGGCGAGCAGGTCGACGTGGAGACCGAGGCGCCCCGGCTCGAGTACGAGAAGCACGAGATCGGCCAGGTCGGACAGGCGCTCAACACCCTTCAGCGGGCGGCCGTCGAGGCGGCCGTGAAACAGGCCGAACTGCGCCAGGGGGTCTCCGAGGTCTTCGTGAACCTCGCCCGCCGCAGCCAGGTACTGCTGCACAAGCAGCTCACACTGCTCGACGCCATGGAACGCCGTACCGAGGACGCCGAGGAACTCGGGGACCTCTTCCGCCTCGACCACCTGACCACCCGTATGCGGCGGCACGCCGAGGGCCTGGTGATCCTCTCCGGCGCCGCCCCCTCCCGCCAGTGGCGCAAGCCGGTCCAGCTCATGGACGTGGTCCGCGCCGCCGTGGCCGAGGTCGAGGACTACGAACGCATCGAGGTGCGCCGACTGCCGCGCGTCGCCGTCACCGGCCCCGCCGTAGCGGACCTCACCCACCTCGCGGCCGAGCTTCTGGAGAACGCCACGGTGTTCTCACCACCGCACACCGCCGTGCAGGTCCTGGGCGAGCGCGTCGCCAACGGCTTCGCACTGGAGATCCACGACCGGGGCCTCGGCATGGCCGCGGACACGCTCCTCGACGCCAATCTGCGGCTCGCCGAGCGCCAGGAGTTCGAGCTGTCCGACACCGACCGGCTCGGCCTCTTCGTGGTCAGCCGGCTCGCCCAGCGGCAGAACGTGCGTGTCTCGCTGCAGCCGTCCCCCTACGGCGGAACCACCGCGATCGTCTTCATCCCGGAAGCCCTGCTCACCGAGGACGTGCCCGACACCAACGGCGTCGGCTTCCGCCTCGACCGTCCGCAGGCGAAGGAGCTGGCCCCCCGGGACGCGCACGATGACCTCATGGACCGCGCGGCGGGGCTCACCTCCCTGCCCGTACCGCTGCCCGAGCTGTCACCCGCCGTCCTCGACGGCCCGGTGGAGCTGGAGGCGCCGCTCGGGACGGAGGGCCTCGACGACTTCCCGGGCGTGCTCGGCGACGAGGACAGCGAGCGGGGCGGCATCTTCCGGCCACGCCGCTCCATCGCCGCACCCCCGAGCGAACAGCACCAGCAGGCTCTCGACGAGCACGCGGCCCGGTTCGGCTCCGCGCGGCCCGGCGACGAGGACCACCCCGGCGCTCCCGTGCCGCTGCCGCGGCGCAGGACACCCAAGCTGGTGAGCTCCTACGGCCGCCCGGTCGGGCACCCGCGGGAGCCCGACGAGGAACCCACGGCGGACCGTCCCGCGCAGCCGGCCATGTCCGGACCAGCACAGTCACCGCCGCGCGGGAGCTCCGAGGGCACGCCCGAGGTCCCCCCGCAACGGACCAAGGCAGCCGCCACCCGCTTCGAGACGCGATCGAGCGGGAACGGCGACAAGTCGACAGGGGATGCCGACGGGCCGGCGCCGGACGGCGCCGGACCGGGCGGAAGGGCCGAGCCGCGGGTAAACGGCGCCGGACCGAGCGCAAGCGGCGGCAGCGTGCTGCCCCGCCGCGTACGCCAGGCCAGCCTCGCCCCGCAGCTCAGGATGGGGCCGGAGCACCGCACCGAGCGGGAAGCCGCTCGCGACGCCCCCGGGCCCGAAGCACGCGACGCCGATGAGGTACGCAGCCGTATGGCCTCGCTCCAGCGGGGCTGGCAGCGTGGACGTGAGGAAAACGCCGCGGGCGACGATGCGCCCGACGGCACAGCACAGGGAACGACATCTGAGGGGGACGGTCGATGACCGCACCGAACGCCACCAGCGACACCGCGACGCCCGGAGTCTCGGGCGAGCTCAACTGGCTGCTCGACGACCTGGTCCAGCGCGTCGCCAACATCCGCAAGGCGATCGTGCTCTCCGGCGACGGTCTCGCCACCGGCGTGTCGGCGGACCTGACCCGTGAGGACGCCGAGCACCTGGCGGCCGTGGCCTCCGGGTTCCACAGCCTCGCCAAGGGCGTCGGCCGCCACTTCGAGGCGGGCAGTGTCCGGCAGACCGTGGTCGAGCTCGAAGAGGCATTCCTCTTCGTCACGGCCGCCGGCGACGGCAGCTGCCTCGCCGTGCTCTCCGACAGCGACTCCGACATCGGCCAGATCGCGTACGAGATGACGCTGCTGGTCAAGAGGGTCGGTGTGCATCTGGGCACGGCGCCGCGTACGGATCTGCACCCCGGCGGGTAGTGGGATGGCATGAGCGAAGACGGTCAGGAGACGCAGGACACGGCTCACTGGTTCGACGACGACGCCGGACCGGTGGTGCGTCCGTACGCCATGACGCGCGGCCGCACCACGAGTGCCGTGCAGCACCGCCTCGACCTCATCGCCCTCGTCGTCGCCGAGGACGCGACGCACGATCCGGAGACGGACCACGCGCTGTCTCCGGAACACGTCGACATCGTCACCCGGTGCCGTGAAGCGCCCCAGTCGGTCGCCGAACTCGCAGCCGGGCTGAACCTGCCCATCGGCGTCGTGCGCGTCCTCATCGGCGATCTCGCCGATGAGGGCCTGGTGCACGTCGCGCGTCCCGTGCCTCCCGCGGAGCTGCCGGACGAGAGTATTCTCCGCGACGTGATCAACGGTCTCAGGGCGCTCTGAGCTGGGCGGAAGCGGGTGAGACGCATGACAGGCTGGCAGTTCTGGGTCGACCGGGGAGGCACGTTCACCGATGTCGTCGCGCGGACCCCGGACGGCCGTCTGCTGACCCACAAGCTCCTGTCGGACACCCCGCGCTACGCGGACGCCGCGGTCGCGGGCATCCGCGAAATCCTCCGAGCCGTCGAGCAGGACGGCGGCCCGCGGCAGGGTGGAGACTCGGAGGCGACGATCGACGCCGTCCGCATGGGCACCACCGTCGCCACCAACGCCCTCCTCGAACGCAAGGGCGAGCGCACCCTCCTCGTCATCACCCGCGGCTTCCGCGACGCCCTGCGCATCGCCTACCAGAACCGCCCCCGCATCTTCGCCCGCGAGATCGTGCTCCCCGAGCTGCTGTACGAGCGGGTCGTCGAGGCCGACGAGCGCATCACCGCCGACGGCGAAGTGCTCCGCGCCCCGGACCTGGAGGGTCTCGCCGGACCGCTGCAGGAGGCGTACGACGACGGGATCCGCTCCGTCGCCGTGGTCTGCATGCACAGCCATCTGCACCCCGCCCACGAGCGCGCGATCGGCGAGCTCGCCGCCCGCGTCGGCTTCCCGCAGATCTCACTCTCCAGCGAGGTCAGTCCGCTGATGAAGCTGGTGCCGCGCGGCGAGACGGCCGTCGTCGACGCGTATCTGTCGCCGGTGCTGCGGCGGTATGTGCGGCACGTCGCCGACCAGCTTCAAGGCGTGCGGCTGATGTTCATGCAGTCCAACGGCGGGCTCACCGAGGCAGGCCAGTTCCGCGGCAAGGACGCCATTCTGTCCGGGCCGGCCGGCGGCATCGTCGGCATGGCCCGTATGTCGCAGCTCGCCGGATTCCACCGTGTCATCGGCTTTGACATGGGCGGCACGTCCACGGACGTCTCGCACTTCGCCGGTGAGTACGAACGGGTCTTCACCACGCAGATCGCGGGGGTGCGGCCGCGCGCGCCCATGCTGGACATCCACACCGTCGCCGCGGGCGGCGGCTCCGTGCTCCACTTCGACGGCAGCCGCTATCGCGTGGGTCCCGACTCGGCGGGCGCCGACCCCGGACCGGCCTGCTACCGAAACGGCGGCCCGCTCACCGTCACCGACGCCAACGTCGCCCTCGGACGCATCCACCCGGCACACTTCCCGAGCGTTTTCGGCCCCGAAGGCGACCAGCCCCTCGACGCCGAGCTGGTCCATGACCGCTTCGCCGCCCTGGCACACGACATCAGGGAGCAGACCGGCGACGACCGCACCCCCGAGCAGGTCGCCGAGGGCTATCTGCAGATCGCGGTGGCGAACATCGCAGGCGCCGTGAAGCGGATCTCCGTCCAGAAGGGCCACGACATCACCCGCTATGCCCTCACCACCTTCGGGGGCGCGGGCGGCCAGCACGCCTGCAAGGTCGCCGAATCGCTCGGCATCCGCACCGTCCTGGTCCCGCCCATGGCAGGCGTCCTGTCCGCGCTCGGCATCGGCCTCGCCGACACGACCGCCATGCGTGAGCAGTCCGTCGAGGCCCGCCTCGAACCCGCCGCGATGCCCGCCATCCACAAGACCGCCGACGACCTGGAGAGCGCGGCGCGCGCCGAACTCCGGGCCGAGGACGTGCCCGACGACCGCATCCACGTCACCCGCCGCGCCCAGCTGCGCTATGACGGCACGGACACCACGCTCACCGTGGAACTCTCCGACCCCGACGCCATGACGCACGCCTTCGAGGACCGTCATCGCGCCACCTACTCCTTCACCCTCGACCGTCCGGTCGTCGTCGAAGCCCTCTCCGTGGAAGCCACCGGTCTCACCGAACCCCCCGATCTGTCCGCGCTCGCCGAGCGGACCCCCTCCGCCGGCACCCCGGAGACCGTCAGGCTGCACACGGGCGGCGCCTGGCGCGACGTACCCCTGCACCGGCGCGAGGAGCTGCCCCCCGGCCACACCGTCACAGGACCGGCGATCATCACCGAGTCCGGCTCCACGACGGTCGTGGACGACGGCTGGCAGGCGGCGATGAACCCCGACGGTCACCTGGTGATGGAACGGGTGGCGGTCACGGAGAGTTCCGACGTCGGCACAGAAGCCGATCCGGTGCTCCTCGAGGTCTTCAACAACCTCTTCATGTCGATCGCCGAACAGATGGGCGCCCGCCTGGAGTCGACCGCCCAGTCCGTCAACATCAAGGAACGGCTCGACTTCTCCTGCGCCCTCTTCGACCCGGACGGCAACCTCGTCGCCAACGCCCCCCACATCCCCGTACACCTCGGATCGATGGGCACCAGCGTCAAGGAGGTCATCCGCCGCCGCAGCGACAGCATGCGCCCCGGCGACAGCTACGCGATCAACGACCCGTACCACGGCGGCACCCACCTCCCCGACGTCACCGTGATCACCCCGGTGTTCGACGCGGCTGGCGAGCGGATCCTCTTCTACGTCGCCTCGCGCGGCCACCACGCCGAGATCGGCGGCATCGCCCCCGGCTCCATGCCCGCGAACAGCCGCACCATCGAGGAGGAAGGCGTCCTCTTCGACAACTGGCTGCTCGTCGAAGGCGGCCGCTTCCGCGAGGAGGAGACGCGCCGCCTGCTCACCGGGGCGCCCTACCCGTCCCGCAACCCGAAGACCAACCTCGCCGACCTGCGCGCCCAGATCGCCGCCAACCGCAAGGGCGTCGACGAAGTCGCCCGCATGATCGAGGACTTCGGCCTCGATGTCGTCCAGGCCTACATGAAGCACGTCCAGGACAACGCCGAGGAAGCGGTACGCCGCGTCATCGACGCCCTCGAGGACGGCGAGTACGCCTACGAGACCGACTCCGGCGCCGTCATCCGCGTCCGTATCCGCGTGGACCGCGTGGGCCGGTCCGCCACCCTCGACTTCACCGGCACGTCGCCCCAGCTCGACACCAACTTCAACGCACCGCTCTCCGTCGTCAACGCCGCCGTCCTGTACGTCTTCCGGACTCTCGTCGCCGACGACATCCCGCTCAACGACGGCTGCCTGCGCCCCCTGCGCATCATCGTGCCACCCCGTTCCCTCCTGGCACCCGAGCCCCCGGCCGCCGTCGTCGCCGGGAACGTCGAGACCTCGCAGGCGATCACCGGCGCCCTCTACGCCGCCCTGGCCGTCCAGGCCGAGGGTTCCGGCACCATGAACAACGTCACCTTCGGCAACGAGCGGTACCAGTACTACGAGACCGTGGCCTCCGGATCCGGCGCGGGCGACGGCTTCCCCGGCGCACCCGTCGTCCAGACCCATATGACCAACTCGCGCCTCACCGACCCCGAGGTGCTGGAATGGCGACTCCCCGTCCTCCTCGACGAGTTCGCGGTGCGGCACGGCAGCGGCGGAGCCGGCCGGTGGCGCGGCGGGGACGGCGCCGTACGCCGGATCCGCTTCCGCGAACCGATGACGGTGTCCACGCTGTCCCAGCACCGCAGGGTGCCGCCGTACGGCATGGCGGGCGGTGAGCCAGGGACCCTCGGCGTCAACTGTGTCGAACGCGCAGACGGCACAGTCACCCGGCTGCGCGGCAGCGACTCCGCCGAAGTGCGTCCCGGTGACGTACTCGTGATCGAAACTCCGGGCGGCGGCGGATACGGTCGACCGGGGCACGATCCCAGCGAACAGTGAGTCAGGAGAAGAAACCGATGATCCTCGGGCGCTCCGCGCGCGACAGGACCCCAGTCGAGCCCGTCACGCTCAAGATCCTCGTGGCCGGCGGCTTCGGGGTGGGCAAGACGACCCTCGTCGGCGCGGTCAGCGAGATCAGACCGCTGCGCACCGAGGAGCTGCTCACCGAGGCCGGCCGCCCGGTCGACGACACCAGCGGCGTGGAGGGCAAGCACACCACCACGGTGGCCATGGACTTCGGGCGCATCACGCTCCGCGACGACCTGGTGCTGTATCTCTTCGGCACCCCCGGGCAGGAGCGTTTCTGGTTCCTGTGGGACGAGCTCTCCACGGGCGCCCTCGGAGCCGTCGTGCTGGCCGACACCCGGCGTCTGGAGGACTGCTTCGCCGCCGTCGACTACTTCGAGCGCCGTTCCATCCCCTTCGTCGTCGCCGTCAACTGCTTCGACGGGGCCACCCGTCACCCGGCGGACCAGATCCAGCAGGCCCTCGACCTCGACCCCGGGGTGCCGGTGGTGCTGGGCGACGCACGGGACCGGGAGTCCGTCAAGCAGATGCTGATCGAGGTAGTCGAGCACGCCATGACGGTCGCCGCGGACCACCGCCAGACCGTCGCCACCTGAAGCGGCCCGTACCCCCACCGACCGGGGTACGGGCCGCGGCCCACGCGCGCGTGCCGCACGATCAGCGGGAGACGGTCACCCCGCTTGCGTATGCGCGGCGGCGGTCACGCGCCGTCGTCGTGCCAGCTGAAGCTCTTCTCCACCGCCTTGCGCCAGTTGTCGTACTCGCGGTCCCGCACCTGCGTCTCCATGGACGGCGTCCACTCGGCGTCCTTCTGCCAGTGCGTCTTGAGCTCGTCGAGGTCGTTCCACACGCCGGTCGCCAGACCGGCGGCGTAGGCCGCGCCCAGGCAGGTGGTCTCCGACACCCTGGGCCTGATCACGGGCACGCCCAGCACATCCGCCTGGTGCTGCATCAGCAGGTTGTTCTTGGTCATGCCGCCGTCCACCTTGAGGGTGGTGATCGGCACGCCCGAGTCCTGGTACATGGCGTCGACGACTTCCCGCGTCTGCCAGCTCGTCGCCTCCAGCACGGCACGCGCCAGATGCGCCTTGGTCACGTACCGGGTGAGGCCGGTGATGACCCCGCGGGCGTCCGCACGCCAGTACGGCGCGAACAGGCCGGAGAACGCGGGCACGATGTAGGCACCGCCGTTGTCGTCCACGCTCGACGCCAGCGGCTCGATCTCGTCGGCCGTGCGGATGATCCCGAGCTGGTCGCGGAACCACTGCACCAGCGCACCGGTGATCGCGATGGCCCCTTCGAGGCAGTAGACGGGCGCCTCGCTGCCGATCTTGTAGCCCATCGTGGTCAGCAGGCCGTTCTTCGAGGGCACCGGCCGGTTCCCGGTGTTGAGCAGCAGGAAGCTGCCGGTGCCGTACGTGTTCTTGGCCGTGCCCGTGTCGTAGCAGGCCTGCCCGAACACGGCGGCCTGCTGGTCGCCCAGCGCCGACGCGACAGGAACCCCTTCGAGCTGCCCCACGGCCGTCCCGTACACCTCGGCGGAGGACCTGATCTCGGGCAGGACCGCCTCGGGCACGTTCATCGCCGACAGGATCGACGGGTCCCACTGCAGCGTCTGGAGGTTCATCAGCATGGTGCGGCCTGCGTTGGTCACGTCCGTGACGTGCACCCCGCCGTCCGTACCGCCCGTGAGGTTCCAGATCAGCCAGGAGTCGATCGTGCCGAAGGCGATCTCGCCGCGCTCGGCACGTGCCCGCAGGCCCGGCACGTTGTCCAGCAGCCAGGCCGCCTTGGGCCCGGAGAAGTAGCTGGCGAGCGGCAGCCCGGTCTGCTCGCGGAAACGGTCCTGCCCGTCCGAGCCGCCCAGCTCGGTGCAGAGCGCGGACGTACGCGTGTCCTGCCACACGATGGCGTTGTGCACGGGCTTGCCCGTCGCGCGGTCCCACAACACCGTCGTCTCGCGCTGGTTGGTGATGCCGAGCGCGCTGAGCTGGTCGGCGCGCAGTCCGGCCTTGGCGATCGCCCCCGCGACGACGGCCTGCACCTTGGACCAGATCTCGGTGGCGTCGTGCTCCACCCAGCCGGGCTTGGGGAAGATCTGGCGGTGCTCGCGCTGGTCGACGGCGACGATCGCGCCGTCCTGGTTGAAGATGATGCAGCGGCTGGAGGTCGTGCCCTGGTCGATTGCGGCGACGAACTTGTCCGTCATGACGTCCCCTTCGTCAGAAGGCTGCGTTGTAGATCAGTCCCGACAGGGCTCCGCCGATGAGCGGCCCGACCACCGGAATCCAGGCGTAACTCCAGTCGGATGTGCCCTTGTTCGGTATCGGCAGGAACGAGTGCACGATGCGCGGTCCCAGGTCGCGGGCCGGGTTGATCGCGTAACCCGTGGGCCCGCCGAGGGAGAGGCCGATGCCGACGACCAGCAGCGAGACGATCAGCACGAGGGTGCCCGACTCGCCGAGCCCCTTCGTCAGCCCGAAGGCCAGGACCGGCAGCACCAGGCCGATCGTCGCGATGATCTCGGTGATGAGGTTGGCGACCGGGTTCCTGATCTCCGGGATGGTGGAGAAGATGCCCAGCGTCGGTGTCGGTTCGTCCGTGGACCTCTCTTTCGTGCCCTCCTTGCGGACGTTGGCCTGGAACTGCGCCAGGTACACGAGGTAGGCGAGTACGGCTCCCAGCATGGCGCCGACCATCTGGCCGAGCAGATAGAGCGGGACCTTGTCCCACTTGCCGGTGTCGACGGCGATGCCGATCGTGACGGCCGGGTTGAGCTGGCCGCCGGAGAGCGGGGCTGCAGTGTACGCGCCCGCCAGTACGCCGAAGCCCCATCCGAAGGCGATGACGGTCCACCCCGCTGCTTTCGCCTTCGAGTGGTTGAGGGTGACGGCGGCGCAGACGCCGGCGCCGAAGAGAATCAGGATCGCGGTACCGATCGTTTCGCCTAAGAAGATGTCTCCGTTGCTCATGGCGGCTCCTGGGCCTGGCCCGCGGCGGGTTCTCCGCCCCGGTGCTCCGTGCAGGGTGCGTTTCCCGTGCCTGTGTGAGCCCTGGGCAGGGAGTCCCGTGCCCCGCCCGGCCTCTGTGATGAGCGTGCCCTCACAGCCGAATCGCCCGTAGCGCCAGTGGAGATGGCCCGGACCTGCGGCAATGGGGTAGCCGAGGCCTGGCGGAGCCATGGATGGCCGGGCAGCCGATGTGCGGCGATGCCGACTGACACCCGGAAGTGTTCACCGGTGGTGTGGGGGCGTCAAGGTCGTGGACGCGAACCATTGGTGGTGGCGCGGAGGACGCCCAACCGGTGGTGGAGCCTCCGTATGTACGGCCATGCGCCGACGTTCGACCCGGCGCGGGTGCCTCCCGTACGGCAAGGCGTTCGGCCTCACCGCACGGCGATCACCGAAGACCCGTGTCCGAACAGCCCCTGGTTCGCGGTCATCCCCACACGGGCGTCGGCCACCTGCCGCTCACCCGCCGCGCCCCGCAACTGCCAGGTCAGCTCGCACACCTGGGCAATGGCCTGGGCCGGCACGGCTTCCCCGAACGACGCGAGCCCTCCGCTCGGATTGACCGGTATACGGCCGCCCGGAGCGGTGGCGCCCTCACGCAGCAGCTTCGCCGCCGCGCCCTCCGCGCACAGGCCAAGATCCTCGTACCACTGCAGTTCCAGGGCGGTTGACAGGTCGTACACCTCGACGAGGGAAAGGTCCTCCGGGCCTATGCCCGCCTCCTCGTACGCCGCTCGCGCGATGGACGCCCGGAACGGCTCGGCGGGCGCGGCCACCGCCGTCGCGGAGTCCGTGGCGATGTCGGGAAGGTCGAGCACCGTGTTCGGATAGCGCGGCGTGACCGTGGACACCGCGCGTATGCGCACCGGGTCCGGCGCTCCGTGCCGCCGCGCGAACTCCATGCTGGACAGCACCAGTGCCGCGCCTCCGTCCGAGGTCGCACAGATGTCGAGCAGCCGCAGCGGATCGGCGACGACCGCCGAGGCGGCGACTTCCCCGGCGGTCACCCGCTTGCGGTACCGGGCCAGCGGATTGAGGGCGCCCGCCGCCGCGTTCTTCACCTTGACCTGGGCGAAGTCCTCCGGCGTGTCGCCGTGCAGGGCCATCCGGCGGCGCGCGTACAGGCCGAAGTACGCCGGGTTGGTCGCGCCGAGCACCCGGAACCGCAGCCAGTCCGGATCGTCAGGGCGATCGCCGCCTGCCGGGCGGAAGAAGCCCTTCGGCGCGGCATCGGCGCCGACGACCAGGACGACGTCCGCGAGGCCGGACAGGATCTGCGCCCGTGCCGTGCTGATCGCCTGGGCGCCCGAGGCACACGCCGCGTACACGCTCGCCACGCGCGCGCCCTGCCAGCCCAGCGCCTTCGCGAACGTCGCCCCCGCCACGTATCCCGGGTATCCACCGCGGACCGTGTCCGCGCCGACGATCGAGCCTATGTCGCGCCAGTCGACACCGGCGTCCGCAAGTGCCGCGCGTGCCGCCGCTGTGCCGTACTCGACGAAGCTGCGGCCCCATTTGCCCCACGGGTGCATGCCCGCGCCGAGCACCGCCACGTCCGCAGTCATGCCACCACCCCCGTCGCCCCCGGGGCGTCCGACGGCCCCCTCAACCCGGTCGGACGCCAGTGCCAGGTCGTCCAGGTCGTCTCCGCGTCCTCGTTGAGGACGCCCGGGACGGCCTCCACCTCCATCCCGACGGCCAGATCGGCGAGGGAGACGCCCGGAGCCCCCTGCCCGAGCACCACCATGCGCTCGGCCTCCAGCTCCACAGCGATCAACGTGCAGGGCTGCCAATCGAGTTCCGGATCCGAGACATACGGCGCGGGAGGCCGATACCGGCTGTCCGTGTACGACCAGACGCGGCCCCGCCGGGAAAGGGGCACCTCGGTCAGCTCACCGCCGGGGCAGCCGGGATTGCGGCAGAAGACGTCCTCCCGGGGGAAGAAGACACAAGCGCAAGCGGAACAGCGCGTACCCAACAGCCGGAAGCCGCCCTGCCCCTCTCCGCCGGCCTCGTTTTCCGTGAACCAACCCGCCACCACAGGCGTGCGTTTGCGCGACAAGGCGCCTCCCCGGCAGTGAGTTCTCCGGACTCCCGACAGCTTTATCTGACGGGACGTCAGGAGTCGTGTCGGAAGTCTGCCATGCAGGACGGGATTTGGGCAGAGGTCGCGAACGGGCGCTGACTGTATGCGATCGTCTTCCCGCCGGAACGCCGCCCTGGTACGGATGGGGCATGAGATCACTGTCTTCCGCACTGCGCGGCCTGGTCACGGCGACCACCGCCCTGCTCGCCGTGGCCGTCACCTCCGCCCCCGCCCAGGCGAGCACCGACCCCAAGGCACCAGAGGAGTTCGTCGCGCTGAGAGACATCGACAAGTCGATCCTCCAGGAGATCAGATACTTCACCCCGCACAACTTCGTGGGCGAGCGTGTGGACGGCTACGAACAGCCGATGTGCATCCTCACCCGCCCGGCAGCCGAAGCCCTGCACAAGGCCCAGGTCCAGCTGCTGAGTGAGGGCTATTCGCTCAAGGTCTACGACTGCTACCGGCCGCAGCGAGCCGTCGACCACTTCGTCCGCTGGGCGAAGGACCTCAACGACCAGAGCATGAAGGCCGAGTTCTATCCGGACGTCGACAAGACGCGCCTGTTCGCTGACGGTTACATCGCGGAGAAGTCCGGGCACAGCCGGGGCTCCACGCTCGACCTGACGATCGTGAATCTGCCTGCGCTGCCGACCACGCCGTATCACCCCGGTCAGCCGCTTGTGCCGTGTTACGCGCCGCAGGCCGAGCGCTTCCCCGACAACTCGGTCGACATGGGCACCGGATACGACTGCTTCGACACCCTGTCCCACACGGACGACCCGCGCATCCAGGGCGTGCAGCGCGCCAACCGCGATCTGCTGAGGAGCACGCTGGCGGCTCAGGGCTTCGTGAACCTCCCCGAGGAGTGGTGGCACTTCACGTACAAGCCCGAACTGTTCCCCGACACCTACTTCGACTTTCCGGTGTCACGGAAGTCGCTCACGTCCCACGACTGACGGCCGGCGTCCGGACTGACGGCCGGCAGTCCCGGGACCCGCCTCGCTGTGCCGTGCGAGCGCGGTCCGCGCTCGGGGAGTGTGCGCTTCCCGAGCGCCCGCCTGGGCCTATCGGATGTCCATCCGGGACGGCAACCGGAAAGAATGCGGCGCCAGTCGATCGGATACAGTCCGCGGCGTGTCCGAAACCCAGCACTCTTCTTCCAACACCACGCCGGACTCACACTGTTCGAGCTGCGGCACGCCCTACGGGGACGCGGCGTCCGGCTGGCCCCGCACCTGCCCCGCCTGCGGTGCGGTGGCCTACCGTAACCCGCTGCCGGTGGCGGTCGCCCTTCAGCCCGCGTACGACTCGTCCGGCACCGGCCTGGTCGTCATCACGCGCACCATCGCGCCCGCGCGCGGAGGCGTCGCCCTGCCCGGCGGCTTCCTCGACCACCGGGAGGACTGGCGGCACGCCGTCGTCCGTGAGCTCCAGGAGGAGACGGGCATCGACGCGGCAAGCCGAGACGTGCGTCTGGCCGACGCGATGAGCTCGCCCGACGGACACCTGCTGCTGTTCGGTCTGCTGCCCGAGCGCCCGGCCCAGGACCTGCCCCCGTCCGTGCCGACGGACGAGACGGAGGGCTGGCACCTGCTGCGCAGACCCGTCGAACTCGCCTTCCCCCTGCACACTTTGGCCGTCAGGGCGTGGTTCGAGGGCCGCTACGTCTGACGACGCCTCGGACGTCCTCACTTCGGTCCAACTCCTCTCACCCGCACCGGGTACGAGGGCTCGCTCCTGCCGGTCTCCCCTTCCCGCTCCACCACCACACGCTCGCGCTCCCAGCGGGCCGTGTACCGCTCGGTCTCCGGCTCCGCCCAGCCGTCACCCGCGTCGGGCACCACCGCGCCGCCTCCGGTACGCCCCGGGGCAGGGGCCCAGACCTCCAGTTCGAGCCCGCCGTCCGCACCGCGGACCGGCAGCACCGCACCCGCCCGGGCCAGCACCGGAATGCGCGACAGCGGCACTTCCAGCAGCACCTGCCCAGGACCCTCGTACGCCTTCTCGGTCACCGTGTCGTACCACCGGCCGGACGGAAGCCTGACCACTCGCCGCTCCGCACCCCGGTCCAGCATCGGTGCCACCAGGAGACAGTCACCGAGCAGGAACGCATCCTCACAGTCGCGCAGCTCTCTGTCCTCGGGCGCCCCCCACCACAGAGGCCGCACATAGGGCGCACCTGTGTGACGTGCCAGATGCGCCAGCGTCACGAAGTACGGCAGCAGCCGACGCCGCTCCATGAGCGCCACGCGCGCGTGCTCCAGCACTTCGGCACCGAACTCCCAGGGCTCCCTGCGGCCGGCCCGCAGCGCCGCATGGGTGCGGAACAGCGGCAGATACGCGGCCAGCTGGAACCATCGCAGATACAGCTCGGGTGACGGACTGCCATCGAACCCGCCCACGTCCGGCCCCGAGTACGGAACCCCGCACAACCCGAGCCCGAGGACCAGCGACAGCGAGGCCCGCAGCCCCGGCCAGCCCGTGGCAACGTCCCCGGACCAGGTGCCGCCGTACCGCTGCATCCCCGCCCAGCCCGAGCGCGAGAACAGGAACGGCCGTTCCTCGGCACGCAGTTCGAGCAGGCCCTCGTAACCGGCGCGGGCCATGCACAGCCCGTACACGTTGTGCGCCTCGCGATGGTCCCCGGCGCGGCCGTCCAGCACATGCCGTGCCGAGCGGGGCAGGGTCGTCTCCCCGAACGCGGCGAACGACACCGGCTCGTTCATGTCGTGCCAGAAGCCCGCGAACCCCTGCCGCAGCCGCTCCTCGTACAGCGCGCCCCACCACGAACGGACCCGCGGATCCGTGAAGTCCGGAAACACCGCGTCCCCCGGCCATACGACGCCCAGCACGCGCCGCCCGGAAGCGTCCCGCACGAAGGCGTCCGCAGCCGTCCCGGCGTCGTACACGACGTTGCCGGGCTCGGCCTTCACCGCCGGGTCGACGATGGACACGAGCCGGGTGCCGTCCCTGCGCAGCTCGTCGGCGAGCACCGGCAGCTCCGGGAACCGCTCCCGGTCCACGGTGAAAACCCGGTGCCCGTCGTAGTGGTCGATGTCCAGATGGACCGCGTCGAGCGGCAGCCCCCGCTCCCGGTACCCCGCGACGATCCGCCGCACCTCCTGCTCGCTGCCGAAGCCCCACCGCGCGTGATGGTGCCCGAGCGCCCACGCGGGCGGCACCGCGGGCGCGCCCGTGAGCTGCGTCCAGACGTGCAGCACGCGCGCGGGGGCGCCCACGACGACCCAGCAGCGCAGCGGACCGCCGTCCATCCGCAGCTCACACGAACCAGGCCGGTCGTGCCCGGAGCCGGCACCCTCCTCGCCCTCGTGCAGCACCACCGTGCCGTCCCACGTGGAGTCGTGGAAGGCCAGGTGCGTGCCCGCGTCCGCCACCACCATCTGCACCGGCATGGTGATGTACAGCGGGTCCTCGGCTGGCCCGAACGCCTGGCCGGGATCGGTGTTCCACAACCGGTACGCCCCGTCCCGCAGCCGCGGTCCCGAAGCGCGACCGCCCAATCCGAAGAACCGTGCGTCCGCCGCCACTTCCGACCGCTGAACCCAGCGGGCGACGCCCCCCTCGCGAGGCTCCCACCAGCGGGGCGGCAGGTCCCGGCGCAGTAAGACGCCGCCCGGGGTGCGTACCTCGACGGCGCCGTGCCGCGAGACGAGCACCATGACCCGCTCGGCCACCACCCGCCAGCCCCCGTCCTTGTCCGGCTCCAGGACGGCTCGTGGATCCGGCTCCGGACAGGGGCCCGCCAGCGCGTACGACGGTTCCGGGCCGGCCCCGTCCCAGCCCCAGAACACCGCACCGGCCGCCGTGACCATGACCCGCAGCTCGGAGCGCTCGAACCGGATCACCCCGCCGCCCGGCCCTGGGGCGACGCCCGTGACGGGCCCGGGGACGCGGGCCCGTTCGGCCCGCCGCGCCGGCAGTTCCGCAGCGTCGGTACGCCGCCTGCGCCACGCTGCCCGCACCGCGCGGACCCCCTGCGCCGCCCCCACCACACCGACCGCCTTCACCGAACGCACGAGGCCACGACCGTCCATAGTGATCACCCTGCCACCGCGACCCACGCGCGCGTGAGGCGTTCAACTCCCGTTCACCTGTGGTAGCGGCACATCTTCACGATCACGACTATGTGGGACGAGCCCTGGTGCGGAAGTCGATCACATGGCATCGTCCGTAACAGTCGCCTTACGCGCACACGCCGCCCGTGCGCCACAGCCGCATACGACGCGATCAGCCTGGGAGCCGCCCCATGACCTCAGCGAACGCCACACCACTCTGGCAGCCCGACCAGGAGTTCATCGCCTCCGCGCAGATCACCCGGTTCCAGGCCTGGGCGGCCGAGCACCACGGAGCACCCGCCGAGGGCGGCTACGCCGCACTGCACCGCTGGTCCGTCGACGAACTGGAGACGTTCTGGAAGGCCGTCGCCGAGTGGTTCGACATCCGTTTCTCGACGCCCTACGCGCGCGTGCTGGGCGACCGCTCCATGCCCGGCGCCGAATGGTTCCCCGGAGCCACCCTCAACTACGCCGAGCACGCGCTGCGGACCGCCGACACGCGCCCCGACGAGCCGGCCGTCCTCGCCGTGGACGAGAACCACGAACCGCACCCGATGACCTGGGCAGAGCTGCGCCGACAGGTCGGCTCCCTGACCGCCGAGCTGCGCGCCATCGGTGTACGCCCGGGCGACCGCGTCAGCGGCTACCTGCCCAACATCCCGCAGGCCGCCGTCGCCCTGCTCGCCACCTCTGCCGTCGGCGCCGTCTGGACCTCCTGCGCCCCCGACTTCGGCGCCCGCAGCGTCCTCGACCGCTTCCAGCAGGTCGAGCCCGTCGTCCTCTTCACGGTCGACGGCTACCGCTACGGCGGTAAGGAGCACGACCGCCGGGACACGGTCGCCGAACTGCGCCGCGAACTGCCCACGCTGCGCGCCGTCGTCCACATCCCGCTGCTGGGCACCGACGCCCCCGAGGGCGCCCTCGAATGGTCGGCGCTCACCAGCGCCGACGTGACACCCGAGTACGAACAGGTCCCGTTCGACCACCCGCTCTGGGTCCTCTACTCGTCCGGCACCACGGGTCTGCCCAAGGCCATCGTCCAGTCCCAGGGCGGCATCCTCCTGGAGCACTACAAGCAGCTCGGTCTGCACTGCGACCTGGGCTCCGACGACCGCTTCTTCTGGTACACGTCCACGGGCTGGATGATGTGGAACTTCCTCGTCTCCGGCCTCCTCACCGGCACCACGATCGTCCTGTACGACGGCAGCCCCGGCCACCCCGACACGGCCACCCAGTGGCGCGTCGCGGAACGCACCGGAGCCACGCTCTTCGGCACCTCCGCCGCGTACGTCATGGCCTGCCGCAAGGCCGGCGTCCACCCCTCGCAGGACTTCGACCTCTCCCGCATCACCTGCGTCGCCACCACCGGCTCCCCGCTGCCGCCCGACGGATTCCGCTGGCTGCACGACGAGGTGCGGGACAACCTCTGGATCGCCTCCGTCAGCGGCGGAACGGACGTCTGCTCCTGCTTCGCCGGAGCGGTCCCCACGCTGCCCGTGTACATCGGCGAACTCCAGGCACCCTGCCTCGGCACCGACCTCCAGGCCTGGGACCCGAACGGCAAACCGCTCACCGACGAAGTCGGTGAGCTCGTGGTCACCAACCCGATGCCGTCCATGCCGATCCGGTTCTGGAACGACCCCGACGGCAGCCGCTACCACGACAGCTACTTCGACACCTACCCCGGCGTCTGGCGCCACGGAGACTGGACCACCGTCACCTCCCGCGGCTCAGTGATCATCCACGGACGCTCCGACTCGACCCTCAACCGCCAGGGCGTGCGCATGGGCTCTGCCGACATCTACGAAGCCGTCGAGCGCCTCCCCGAGATCCGCGAGTCCCTCGTCATCGGCATCGAACAGCCCGACGGCGGCTACTGGATGCCGCTCTTCGTACACCTCGCGCCCGGATCCACCCTGGACGACGACCTGCGAGCGCGCATCAAGCAGACGATCCGCGAGCAGCTCTCGCCGCGCCACGTCCCCGACGAGATCATCGAGGTCCCCGGCGTCCCGCACACCCTCACCGGCAAACGCATCGAGGTCCCCGTCAAGCGCCTGCTCCAGGGCACGCCCCTGGACAAGGCCGTCAACCCGGGCTCCGTGGACAGCCTCGACCTCCTCCGCTTCTACGCGGACCTGGCCCGCGAGCGCGGCTGAGCATCCGGCCTGCCGACCGGCGTTGTCAGTGCCGCCCACTACGGTGAGTAATCATCGAATCACCGCACACAGGGGGAACCATGGGGCGCACCCGGCACGGCACCACATCGCACGCTCTGCACCGTGAAGTCGCCGGCACCATCGGCCTGCTGGCCGACGAGCACGATTTCACGGCGATGCGGCGCTACCGCACCTTCACCTTCGACGACCACAAGACCTACCTCCAGCAGGTCGAGGCCCTCCTGAGAATGCTGGCAGGCCAGGGCCGGCACACATCCGTCGCCCTCTTCGACCCCGAGGAGTACGAGGGATTCTGCGCCGAGACCGGCCTGGACGCCGACACACCCGCGAGCCGCACCCGCTTCACCGCGGAACTCGCGGCCACCGGCGCAACCGTCCCCTACGAGGGCCAGCCCCTCGCCGACCTGGTGCCGGACCTCGTCGACGAGGCCCTTCGACAGACCACCTGGGAGTATGCGACCACGCTACTGGCCGGCATCGGCGCCTGCGCCTCCTGCGGAGAGGACATCGGAAGGGCCGCCTTCGTGCGCGCCTCGGAGCTGCTCGTAAAGGCCCTCGACACGGCAGCGCCCGGTCACCGGCACCTCGTCTGCAGCGTCGCCACCGAAACGGAACCACTCCTCGCCGTACTGAGTGCTGAAGGGAACCCGGACGGCGCCACGCGGCTGGACGAGACCGAGGCCCTGGAATTCACCACGGTCCTCGCCGCCGGCATCGCCACGGACAGTCCCGGGGGGCTCGTCATGCGTACGAGCGGCAACGGCACCAGCGACAAGGTCTACGGCTGGCGTCTCCAAGAGGGCGGCCTGCAGCCTCTCACCGCGGCCGAAGTCTTCGACGCCTACTGCACCGACGTCGAATCCGGGGACCTCGTCGGCCCCGAATCAGGCGTCGATTACTGCGCACCTCCGGACCTGGGCGGGGACGACTCCGGAAACGCCCACCGGCACTGAACGGCGAAGGGCGCCCCACCCGCAGGATCGCAGGTGGAGCGCCCTCACAACCGCCATCGGGAGTCTCGGACCGACTGCTCGCCCGATGCCCCTGATCGGCTACTCGCCGGACAGCACCGCCTGAGCCGCCGTCCGCGCCTCTTCCGCACTGTCCGCGGCGCGGGCCGCCGCGGCGGCCCGCTCACACTGCGCCAGCGTGTGCTTGGCCAGCGTCGCGCGCACATAGGGAAGGGAAGCCGCGCCCATCGAGAGAGAGGTGACCCCCAGACCGGTCAGCACACAGGCGAGCAGCGGGTCCGATGCCGCCTCACCGCAGACACCACAGCTCTTGCCCTCGGCCTTCGCCGCCTCGGCCGCCAGCGCGACCAGGTCGAGCAGCGCGGGCTGCCACGGATCCTGCAGACGCGACACCGCACCCACCTGACGGTCAGCGGCGAATGTGTACTGCGCGAGGTCATTGGTCCCCAGCGACAGGAACTCGACCTCCTGGAGAATCGACCGCGCCCGCAGCGCCGCCGACGGAATCTCCACCATCGCGCCGAACTTCGCCTGCAGCCCCGCCTCCCGGCACGCGTCAGCGAACGCCTTGGCGTCGGTGCGGTCCGCGACCATCGGCGCCATGACCTCGAGATACACCGGCAGCCCCTCGGCGGCCTTGGCCAGCGCGGTCACCTGCGTACGCAGCACGTCGGGGTGGTCGAGCAGCGTCCGCAGACCGCGTACGCCCAGCGCCGGGTTCGGCTCGTCGGCCGGCGTGAGGAAGTCCAGCGGCTTGTCGGCGCCGGCATCCAGGACGCGCACCACGACACGGCCCTCGGGAAACGCCTCGAGCACCTGGCGGTACGCCTCGATCTGCTTCTCCTCGGACGGCGCCTTCTTGCTGTCGTCGAGGAAGAGGAACTCAGTGCGGAACAGACCCACACCCTCCGCACCGGCCGCCACGGCCGCCGGCACATCGGCGGGACCGCCGACGTTGGCCAGCAGCGGCACCTTGTGCCCATCGGAGGTCGCCCCCGGACCGCTGGACGCGGCGAGCGCGGCCTTGCGCTCGGCCGCCGCGGCCTCGAGCGCCGCGCGCTTCTCCGCGCTCGGCTCGACGAATATCTCCCCGGTGCTGCCGTCCACTGCGATCACAGTGCCCTCGGACAGCTCACCCGCACCCGGAAGAGCGACGACAGCCGGAACGCCGAGCGCCCGCGCAAGAATCGCACTGTGGCTGGTCGGCCCGCCTTCCTCGGTCACGAAACCGAGCACCAGCGTCGGGTCGAGCAGCGCCGTGTCAGCCGGCGCGAGATCCCGGGCAATCAGCACATACGGCTCGTCACTGTCCGGCACACCCGGCATCGGAACACCGAGCAGCCGCGCGACGATACGATTCCGCACATCGTCGAGGTCCGCCACGCGCCCGGCCAGATACTCGCCGGCCCCGGCCAGCAGCGCCCGATAAGCAGCGAACGCGTCATATATCGCGCGCTCGGCCGTACTGCCGACCGCGATGCGCCGCTCCACGTCCGCCATGAGCTCCGGGTCCTCGGCCATCATGGCCTGGGCCTCGAGGACCGCCTGAGCCTCGCCGCCGGCCAGATTGCCGCGAGCGTTGAGGTCGGCCGCCACAGCTTCCACGGCCTGACGGGCGCGCCCCTGCTCGCGCTCCGCCTCCTCCGGGGGAATCTGCTTGGCGGGCGGCTCGAGCACCGCCGTCCCCATGTGCCGAACCTCGCCGACAGCTACACCGTGGCTGACGCCGACGCCTCGCAGCGTTGTCTCCATGTCACCGTCTCCGATAGAGCGGCGGACCCTGCCCCGCCGCGGTGGTTGTTGTATCCGGCGCCTACGAGGGCGCAGCCGTCGCTCCGAGTCGGAGCGGACATCACTTCCAGCTGAAGAGGGGCTGGCCGGCCTTTACGTCGCCGTCTTCTACTACGTCGGAGAGAGACTCTGTCGTGGCCTCGAGTGCTACGACGGGGGACACCGGGGACTTACCAGCAGCCTCAACCGCCGCTGGGTTCCATCGCACCACGGACTGACCGCGCTGCACAGTGTCGCCCTTGCTGACGAGCAGCTCGAAGCCCTCGCCGTTGAGCTGAACGGTGTCGATGCCGAGGTGCGTCAGCACGCCGTGCCCCTCCTCGTCGACGACGACGAACGCGTGGGGGTGCAGCGATACGACGATGCCGTCCACAGGTGCGACGGCCTCGGAGGGCTCGCGCACGGGATCGATGGCGGTGCCCGGGCCCACCATCGCGCCGGAGAACACGGGATCCGGCACAGCAGACAGTCCTATGACGCGACCGGCAAGAGGGGACGTCACGCTGGTCATGGGGGAGGCCTCCCAGGAGTGGAGAGTCGACCGCGCCGCCACTGGGCTGACCCCGGGCGGCACACTGTTCAGCAGGGTAGGTCATAAGAAGTGCCGGTTCCGCACGAGAGGCCTTGGTTGCCGGACCTGAGCGGTCCCTCCAATCGGTTTGCATGTGCTCCGCGCACGGATGTAGAGTCGTAGACCCGCCGGGGCGAGAGGACGTGCCAACGTCGCAGCCCGGGGACATCTACAGCGTCAGATCCAGATAATTGGATGCGATTCTGCATGTCCGCAGGTGACTGTGGTCAGAGAGTCGAAAAAGACCTGCTAGAGTCTGAAAACGCCGGAAAGGGAAACGCGAGAGCGAGAACCTGGAAAGCACCGAGGAAATCGGATCGGAAAGATCTGATAGAGTCGGAAACGCAAGATCGAAGGGAAGCGCCCGGAGGAAAGCCTGAGAGTCTCTCGGGTGAGTACAAAGGAAGCGTCCGTTCCTTGAGAACTCAACAGCGTGCCAAAAATCAACGCCAGATATGTTGATACCCCGTCTC
>NZ_JBSFWK010000037.1:0-94947 GCF_053594815.1 Streptomyces sp. NPDC002577
GTGGCGATCAACAAGGACGCCGAGGCCCCGATCTTCGACCTGGTCGACTACGGCGTGGTCGGCGACCTCTTCGAGGTCGTCCCGCAGCTGACCGAGGAGATCAACACCCGCAAGGGCTGATCAGTTCGGACCTCGCGAGGCCCCTGCGACCGCGTTCGTCGGTCGCGGGGGCCTCGTCGCATGCCGGGCCTGTGGCCCACTCGCTCAGCCCGTCCGGACGAGCGGAAGATGGTGTTGACCAGCGGGAAGTGCCCTGGATAGCTTCGCTCTACGGATTGTTGATTCCGTGACTCGGAAAAGTGTCGACGGAGGGTGTGGACATGGGGCAGCAGGAGAAGGTGGCCACGAGCCTCGCCGGCGCGGTCAGCGAGGCGATCAGCGCCTCCCTCGCCCCGGTGGATGCGGAGCTGCAGCGCCGCTACCCCGGCGACCCCGGCACCCGCCAGCCCGTCCACACGGTCTACGTGCCCGCTGACGTCTTCGCCGCCGACACCATCCGCTCCTGGGGCGACCAGGCGCTGAAGGCCCTCGACGAACATGCCCCGGACGCCGCCGCGTTCGCCGCAGTCCTCGGTCTGAGCGACGAGCTCGCCGTCCCCGTGTACGACCGCGTCCGCGCCAAGCTCCAGTGCGAGCCCATCGAGGACCTGCGCATCGACTTCGAGGACGGCTACGGGCCGCGCCCCGGTACGGAGGAGGACGAGGATGCCGCCCGCGCGGCACGGCTGGTCGCCGACGCGTATGAGAACGGCACCGCAGCGCCGTACATGGGCATCCGCATGAAGTGCATGGAGGCCGCCGTGCGCGACCGCGGCATCCGCACGCTCGACATCTTTCTCACCGGCCTGATGGAGGCCGGCGGCCTGCCCGACGGGCTCGTCCTGACGCTGCCCAAGGTGACGTACCCCGAGCAGGTCACCGCCATGGTCCGGCTGCTGGAGGAGTTCGAGAAGGCCCGCGGCCTGGAGCCCGGCCGGATCGGCTTCGAGATACAGATCGAGACCAGCCAGGCCATCCTCGCCCCCGACGGGACCGCCACCGTCGCCCGGATGATCGACGCCGCCGAGGGCCGCGCCACCGGCCTGCACTACGGCACCTTCGACTACAGCGCGTGCCTCGGCGTCAGCGCCGCCTACCAGGCCAGCGACCACCCGGCCGCCGACCACGCCAAGGCGATCATGCAGGTCGCAGCCGCGGGCACCGGCGTCCGCGTCTCGGACGGCTCCACCAACCTGCTGCCGGTCGGCCCGACCGAGAAGGTCCACGACGCCTGGCGGCTGCACTACGGCCTCACCCGCCGCGCCCTGGCCCGCGCCTACTACCAGGGCTGGGACATGCACCCGGGCCACATTCCGACTCGCTACGCCGCCGTGTTCGCCTTCTACCGGGAGGGTTTCGCGCAGGCCGCGGCGCGCCTCGCCGCGTACGCCAACCGGGCGGGCGGGGACGTCATGGACGAACCCGCGACGGCCAAGGCCCTCAGCGGGTATCTGCTGCGCGGTCTGGATTGCGGCGCCCTCGACACCGACGAGGTGGCCCGGCTGACCGGTCTGACCCGCGCCGATCTGGAGGGGTACGCGGCGCCGCGGCGCGGCGATCTGACGGAGTCCGGCCGGTAGTACCCCTGCCGGTGCGGCCGCGCGGGCGCCGACCTGGCGTCAGCGATCAGCCGGCCGGCGGCAGTTCGCCCGAGCCGCGTGCTACCAGCCGGGTCGGGAGCACGGTGCGCTCGGGGGCGAGGAGCACACCGTCCAGCTGCTGGAACAACCGCTCCGCGGCCGTCCGCCCGAGCTGCGCGGGGTCCTGCGCCACGACGGTCACGCCCGGCTGCAGCAGATCGGCGAGCTCGAAGTCGTCGAAACCGACGAGGGCCACCGGACGGGGCCGTTCGGAGAGTACGCGCACCACCGTCACCGTGACGCGGTTGTTGCCCGCGAAGACCGCGGTCACCGGCTCCGGGCCGTCGAGCATCTCGTCGGCGGCGAGCCGGACCCGCTGCGGATCGGTGGCACCCAGCGATATCCAGGTGTCCTCGACCGGGATCCCCGCGTCCGCCATGGCCGCGTGGTAGCCGCGCAGCCGCTCGGCCGCGGTGTGGATGCCCGGACGGTCGCCGATGAAGCCGATCCGACGGTGTCCGTGTGCGATGAGGTGGGCGACGCCGTTCCGCGCGCCGCCGAAGTTGTCGGAGAGCACGGCATCCGCGTCGATCTTCCCCGCGGGCCGGTCCACGAACACGATGGCGACGCCCGCCTTGATCTCGGGCTCGAGATAGCGGTGGTCGTCGCCTGCCGGGATGACCACCAGCCCGTCGACGCGGCGCGCGCACAGAGCCAGGGCCAGCTCTTGCTCGCGGTCCGGGTCCTCGGCGCTCGAACCGTTGACGAGCAGCGCGCCGTGGGCCCGGGCGACCTCCTCGACGGCGCGGCTGAGCGGGCCGTAGAACGGGTCGGCGAGGTCCTCCAGGACGAGGCCGATGCTGGCGGTACGGCCCTTGCGCAGGACGCGCGCGCTGTCGTTGCGCCGGAAGCCCAGCGCGTTGATCGCCTCCTGGACGCGGCGTTCGGTGTCGGGCGTGACGCCCGGCTCGCCGTTGACCACACGCGAGACCGTCTTCAGACCGACTCCGGCGCGCGCGGCGACGTCCTTCATGGTCGGACGGGAGCCGTAGCGGCTGTCGGGTCGTCGGGCGGTGTGGGCCACGTCTGCGCTGTCCTGTCCTGTCGTCCACGAGGAGCACGGGTATGTCGTATGCGGGGATGGGTGTCGTACGCGGGGATGCGTACTGCGGTCGGATGCATCCTGCACGATGGTGTGCCGCACAAAGATGTGCCGACGAGCATAGGCCCTGGACAACGTTGTCAGAAGCGGTAGAGACTATCCGTCGCCGCATATCGTTCACTCTCTGCTCCCCGTCCTTCACAGGAGACCTCACACAGATGCAGACCGACCTCGCCGCCGCCCTCGACATCGGCGGAACCAAGATCGCCGGAGCCCTGGTGGACGGCGACGGCCGGATCCTTGTGCGCGCGCAGCGCCCGACGCCGGCGCAGGAGGACGGCGAGACGGTGATGCGGGCCGTGGCAGAGGTGTTCGGCGAGCTCACGGCCTCCCCGCTGTGGGCCCGGGCAGGGGCCGTGGGCATCGGCAGCGCGGGCCCGGTCGACGCCTCCGCCGGCACGGTGAGTCCCGTCAACGTCCCGGGCTGGCGCGGTTTTCCGCTCGTCGAAAGGGTGCGGGCGGCTGCCGGCGGACTGCCCGTCGAACTCGTCGGGGACGGGGTCGCCATCGCTGCCGCCGAGCACTGGCAGGGTGCCGCCCGCGGTCACGACAACGCGCTCTGCATGGTCGTCTCCACCGGGGTCGGCGGAGGCCTCATCCTCGGCGGCAGACTCCACTCCGGCCCGACGGGCAATGCGGGCCACATCGGGCACATCAGCGTGGATCTCGACGGTGATCCCTGTCCTTGCGGGGCGCGCGGTTGCGTGGAGCGGATCGCGAGCGGCCCGAACATCGCACGGCGGGCGCTGGAGTCGGGCTGGCGGCCCGGTCCCGACGGCGACACCTCGGCCGCCGCCGTGGCCGAGGCCGCGCGCACCGGTGATCCGGTGGCCCTCGCGTCGTTCGAGCGCGCGGCCCAGGCACTGGCCGCCGGAATCGCCGCCACCGCCACCCTCGTCGAGATCGACATCGCGGTGATCGGCGGCGGAGTGGCGAAGTCCGGCGAACTCCTCCTCGATCCCCTCCGCAAGGCCCTTCGGGACTACGCGACCCTCTCGTTCGTACAGCAGCTGACGGTGGTGCCCGCGCTGATGGGCACCGACGCCGGTCTGGTGGGCGCGGCCGCGGCGGTCCTCGGCTCGAGGGCCGGGGCGGCTGTGCAGGGGTCGGCGGCTGAGGCGCTCCGGCCCGGGTGAACGGGCTGACCGATTCACCACCTGCGAGAACACGCACGCGCCTGCTGCCCGGCACTGAAGTGCAGCAGGCGAGGTCCGGGCGCGAGGAACCCGGCGGCCGTCAGTCGAAGGCGTCCGTCATGCAGTCCCGGCGACAGCCTCCCGCCTCGTAGCGCCGGCGGAGCGCGGCGGCCGCCTGTTCGCGCGGTACGGAGGCGTGACCGAAGTGGCGGGTCGCGACGCCGATCACGTCGTCGATGCGGACGATGACCGGCTCGCCGCGAGCGGCCTGGCGGCGTGCCGCCGAGATCGCCATGTCGGCGGAACGGAGTAGATGCTTCCGGTAGTCGCGTGCCAGCGCCTCACGGGCCCGTCTGCGGGACAAGGGGCGGACGGCGCGTCCCCTCCAGAAAGCCCCCGCTGCGATGAGCACCATGCCCAGCGCGACGAAGCCCAGACCGCTCATGGCCGCACGCGATCCGGGCGCGGCTACGCGGCCTCGCCGACCCTCACGCGGACGGCTGCGGCCCATTCGACGACCAACTGTTCGTACTCCACGCGCTCCTCGGCGGACAGCGTGCCGCCTGCGCGCAGCCACAACTCGCGGATCTGCTCGTTCACCGCGGCGGCAGACCGCACGGAACCAGAAGGCTGTGGGCTCGGGAACATGGAGCAAGCCTAAGGCCAACGACCGGCTTCGGGAACACTCAGCTACCGGCCGGATCCGGGAAGTGATCGCGCGGCCCCGCAGTCCTCATCAGGCGCTGGTTTCCGTGGCAGGGTTGAGCGGGCAAGCCACAGGGGGCCAACAGAAGAGGGGGAAACGTGATCGTCTGGATCAACGGCGCGTTCGGTGCGGGAAAGACCACCACCGCACGGGAACTGATCGACCTGATCCCGAACAGCACGCTCTTCGACCCCGAGCTCATCGGCGGGGAACTGTCGTATCTCCTGCCGCCCAAACGCCTCGCCGAGGTCACCGACTTCCAGGATCTGCCGATCTGGCGGCGGCTCGTCGTCGACACGGCGGCGGCGCTGCTCGCCGAACTGGGCGGGGTCCTCGTGGTCCCCATGACCCTGCTGCGCCAGGAGTACCGCGACGAGATCTTCGGCGGGCTCGCCTCCCGCAGGATTCCGGTGCGCCATGTGCTGCTCTCACCGGCCGAAACGATCCTTCGTACGCGCATAGCCAGCCGTGACGTACCGCCCGACATACCCGACGGCGAGATACGCATACGCCAGTGGTCCTACGACCACATCGAGCCGTACCAGGCGGCGCTCGGCTCCTGGCTCACCTCCGACGCGCATCTCGTCGACAACGGCCCGCTCACCCCGTACGAAACCGCAGTCCGCATAGCCGATGCCGTGCGCACCGGGGACGCGCCCGTCTGCGACATCGTGCAGACCCCCGAGCCGACCGCCGAGACCGTGGCATCGGGCGTACTGCTCTTCGACGAGGAGGACCGTGTGCTGCTCGTCGACCCCACGTACAAGCCCGGTTGGGAGTTCCCCGGAGGCGTCGTGGAATCCGGTGAGGCGCCCGCGCGCGCGGGCATGCGCGAGGTCGCCGAAGAGACCGGCATCCGGCTGCAGGAGGTGCCGCGACTGCTGGTCGTGGACTGGGAGCCGCCCGCCCCGCCCGGGTACGGCGGGCTCCGACTGCTCTACGACGGCGGCCGACTCGACAGCGAAGAGGCCCGGCAGGTGCTCCTGCCGGGCCCCGAACTGCGTGACTGGCGGTTCGTCACCGAAGAGGAAGCGGCTTCACTCCTGCCGCCCGTCCGCTATGAGCGACTGCGCTGGGCCCTGCGGGCGCGGGAACGCGGCGCCGCCCTCTACTTGGAGGCCGGGGTGCCGGTGGGCTGACGCTGACGCGCGGGGCGGTCGGGGCGACCCCTTGCGCGCCGCGGGACCGCGGGCGCTGCCGAGGGACGCCCGCGGCCGCGAGGGCCCCGGCTGCCGAGGGGCCCCATCGGCAAGTCGCCTCGCCGTGCCCTCACGCGGACCCGCCGTTCATCTCAACTCGCCGCGTAGTTGCGCAGGAACAGCGCCTCCGCGACCGACAGCCGCTCCAGCTCCTCCGGCGCCACGCTCTCGTTGACCGCGTGGATCTGCGCCTCCGGCTCGCTCAGGCCGATCAGCAGGATCTCCGCCTCCGGGTAGAGCCCGGCCAGCGTGTTGCAGAGCGGAATGGAGCCGCCCTGGCCCGCGTACTGCATCTCCTCGCCCGGGTACGCGACGCTCATCGCCTCCGCCATCGCCCTGTAGGCGGGGCTGGCGGTGTTCGCGCGGAACGCCTGGCCCTGGCCGATCTGCTCCGTCTGCACGCGTGCACCCCACGGCGTGTGCGCCTCGATGTGGGCCCGCAGCAGCTTCGTCGCCTCGGCCGCGTCCACGCCCGGCGGTACGCGCAGGCTGATCAGCGCCTGCGCGCTCGCCTGCACGGACGGCGTGGCACCGACGACCGGCGGGCAGTCGATGCCCAGGACGGTGACGGCCGGCCGCGCCCAGATCCGGTCGGCGACCGTGCCGGAACCGATCAGCGCGACGCCGTCCAGCACCTTGGCGTCCTTGCGGAAGTCGGCCTCCGCGTACTGCAGTCCGTCCCACGAGGCGTCGGCCTTGAGCCCGTCGACCGTCGTCGACCCGTCCGCCGCGCGCAGCGAGTCCAGTACCCGCACGAGCGCGGCCAGCGCGTCGGGTGCCGCGCCGCCGAACTGGCCGGAGTGCAGGTTGCCTTCGAGGGTGTCGACGCGGACGCGGACCATGGTCATGCCGCGCAGCGTGGAGGTGACCGTGGGCAGGCCCACGCGGAAGTTGCCCGAGTCGCCGATGACGATCGTGTCGGCCGCCAGCAGCTCCGGGTGCTCCTCGGCGTACCGCTCCAGGCCGCCCGTGCCCTGCTCCTCCGAGCCCTCTGCGATCACCTTGACGTTGACGGGGATGCCGCCGTTCGCCTTGAGCGCCCGCAGCGCCAGCAGATGCATGATCACGCCGCCCTTGCAGTCGGCGGCTCCGCGTCCGTACCAGCGGCCGTCCCGCTCGGTCAGGACGAAGGGCGGCGTGGTCCACGCGGCCTCGTCGAGCGGCGGCTGCACGTCGTAGTGCGCGTACAGGAGAACGGTCGGCGCGCCCTCGGGGCCGGGCAGGAAGCCGTACACCGACTGCGTGCCGTCGGGGGTGTCCAGCAGTGCCACGTCCTGGAAGCCCTCGGCGCGCAGTGCGTCCGCCACCCAGCTCGCGGCCTTCTCGCTCTCGCTCCTCGGGAACTGCTCGAAGTCCGCCACCGACTTGAAGGCCACCAGTTCGGTGAGCTCCTCCTTCGCTCGCGGCATCAGCGCGGCGACGGTCTCGGCGATCGGATTCGGCGACATGGGCACGCTCCTCGTAGGTGCGACATTGCGTGCATGGAGCTGCAGGCATCTACGACGTCTGCAGGCACGCATGCATTTGTGTGCGTATTCGGTGTGGTTCGTTCTGGGTGGTTCGCGCGTGCTGGGTGTACGGCGAACGCATTGCCGATCCTCCCACAGCGGTTGTCGGCGGTGTCGGCCGTAGGATGCGGGGGAAAGTGCGGCAGACAGCTGGATCGGGAGCGGCAGACCATCGTGAGCAGCGAGAACTCGGGCGAGAACTCAGCGGACGACGCTCGGCAGGTATGGGACGTCGTGGTGGTCGGGGCCGGGCCCGCGGGCGCCTCCGCGGCCTATGCGGCAGCGGTCGCGGGCCGCCGCGTGCTGATCGTGGAGAAGGCCGAGCTGCCCCGCTACAAGACGTGCGGCGGTGGCATCATCGGCCCCTCGCGCGACGCGCTGCCGCCCGGTTTCGAACTGCCCTTCAGGGACCGGGTGCATGCGGTGACGTTCTCCCTGGACGGCAGGTTCACCCGTACCCGCCGCTCACGGCACATGCTGTTCGGCCTGATCAACCGCCCCGAGTTCGACCAGCAGCTGGTCGAGCACGCGCAGAAGGCGGGCGCCGAGCTGCGCACGGGCGTCACGGTGTCCCGGGTCGAGCAGCACGGGCCGGCCGTACCGGACCGGCGCACCGTCGCCGTCGTGCTGCAGGGCGGCGAGACGCTGTTCGCGCGTGCCGTCGTCGGCGCAGACGGCAGCGCCAGCCGCATAGGAGCCCATGTCGGCGTGAAGCTCGACCAGGTCGATCTGGGGCTCGAGGCGGAGATCCCCGTTCCGCCCACCGTCGCCGAGGACTGGAAGGGCCGCGTCCTCATCGACTGGGGGCCGCTGCCCGGGAGTTACGGCTGGGTCTTCCCCAAGGACGACACGCTGACCGTCGGCGTCATCTCCGCGCGCGGTGAGGGCGCCGCGACGAAGCGGTACCTGGAGGACTTCATCGCGCGCCTCGGGCTCGCCGGCTTCGAACCCGCCATCTCCTCCGGGCATCTGACCCGCTGCCGAAGCGACGACTCCCCGCTCTCCCGCGGGCGCGTCCTGGTGTGCGGCGACGCGGCGGGACTCCTTGAACCGTGGACCCGTGAGGGCATCTCGTTCGCACTGCGCTCCGGGCGGCTCGCGGGGGAGTGGGCGGTACGCATCGCCGAGGCGCACGACGCGGTCGACACCCGGCGCCAGGCGCTCAACTACGCCTTCGCCGTGAAGGCGGGGCTCGGCGTCGAGATGAACGTCGGCAGGCGCCTGCTGACCGTCTTCGAGCGCCGGCCCGGTCTGTTCCACGCGGCGATCACCGGGTTCAGGCCCGCCTGGAAGGCGTTCGCGGGCATCACCCGGGGATCGACCTCGCTGGCCGAGCTCGTGCGGACCCATCCGATGGCAGGACGCGCCCTGACCGCGCTGGACCCGTCCGCGTAGGCGTCCGCGTAGGCCCTGTCCGGCTCGGCTGTCGTTGGCCGCGGCCCTTCCTCGTCAGCTCTTGACCGTGATGCGGAAGACGGGGTGCTTGTGCGCCGCCGCGAGCAGTTCCTCGTCGGTGGAGTCGGCGTTGACGTCGCCGAAGAAGCGGCCGACCTCCCAGCCCCACTTCTTCAGATAGGTGCGGAGGATCAGGGGCTTCTCCTCGTCGGGAAGCTCCACCGCGGTGAACTCCTGGGTCCGGCGGCCGACCTGGAGGAGGCCGCCCCCCGCTGCCCTCATGTTGCGCACCCACTCGGAGTGGCCGCGGGCCGAGATCAGGTAGGGGCCACCCTCGTACGGCAGCGGGTTGACCGGGACGCGGCGCCACTCACCGCTCTTGCGGCCGCGTACGGACAGCTCGGCGTGGCCGAGGAGGCTGATGCCGCGCCGGGCGATCCAGCCGATGAAGCGGTTCATGCCTGCTTCGAAGGCGCCGGGCTTGATGTAGTGCTGCTGTGCCATGGTGACCTCCACCCGTTTAGAGAGCACTGCTCTCGCTTGAGAGCAGTGTGCACGGGATCGGTGATCCAAGGCAAGAGCGGCGCTCTCTTTTTGGTTCGGCGATCTCGAATCAGTGGATCGCTCTCATGAGGAAGCGCTGCTCGCGGAAGTGAGCGCTGCTCTCGTACGTGTGCAGTGCTCCGAAAACGTGGCACACTGCCGTCCATGAGCACCGCACGTGGGGCCCGTGCCCGGGCGCGTACCGAGATCACCGCCGCCATCAAGGACGAGGCGCGCAGACAGCTCGCCGCCGAAGGCGCCGCCAGGCTGTCGCTCCGCGCCGTGGCCCGTGAGCTGGGAATGGTGTCCTCCGCCCTCTACCGCTACTTCCCCAGCCGTGACGATCTGCTGACCGCCCTCATCATCGATGCCTACGACTCCCTCGGTGAGGCGGCGGAGTCGGCGCACGCCAAGGCCGCAGACGCCGAGCCGGTGCAGCAGTGGACCGCCGTCTGCGAGGCGGTGCGCGCCTGGGCGCTGGCCCGTCCGCACGAGTACGCGCTCATCTACGGCTCACCCGTGCCCGGCTATTCCGCGCCAGACTCCACCGTTCCCGCCGCGTCGCGCGTCGGGCTGCTGCTCATCGGTGTCGTCCGCGACGCCCTGGAGGGCCGCGGCATCGCCCGCCCTCCGCTCCCCGCCGAACTGCGGCCCGAGGCCGAACGCATGACGGCGGACCTGGCGCCCGACCTGCCGCCGGAGGTGGTTGCCGCGCTGGTGGCCGCGTGGGCGCAGCTGTACGGGCTGATCGGGTTCGAGGTCTTCGGGCAGTTCCACCGGGTCGTCGAGGACCGTGCGGTGTTCTTCGCGCACGCCGTCACCCAGCTCGCCCATTCAGTCGGTCTGTTGAACCACGGGCGGGCCTCCGGAGCCCCCGCGTCTCGTCGCTCTCCGGCAAAAGGGACGGGGACGGCATCCGGTGGCAGGAGGGCCGGATCCTGACACAGGATTCGCGCATGCAGCATGCAGTGAGCGCAGCGCGGGCCCCGGATCCGCGCCCATCGCGTCGGCGTCGCGCCGCCGCGCCTCCTCGTAGGCGAGCAGCGCGTCCGAGGAGCGGCCGCTGCGCCGTCTGCACCGGCGGTTCGGGATGCGCGAGGCCGCGGTACCCGAGCCGGAGGTACTCCGGCGGGAGTACGTGTGATCACCTCGCATGGCTGACGCCCCGGGCCGCTGTCGGCGTCTAGCGTGGCAGGCATGGAGGAGCAGCGCGCAGGGCGATCCGGCGGCCCGCCGTGGGCGAGCGACGGGCCCGCGCGGTGGTACCGGAACGGGCCACCGGCGTGGTGGCGGCAGGGCCCGCCGTGGTGGAACCCCCATGCCCCCGCCAGCGAGGACGAGGACGTACGCCGCACGCGGTGGCCCTGGCGCTCGACGCTGCTCCTCACCGTGTTCGTGCTCGTCGGATCCCACTTCGCGGCGCGCGAACAGGCAGGCGAACGCGCCGGCCTGGACGCCCTCGCCCTGGTGCTGCTGATCGGGGCGACGGGCCTGTTGCTCTGGCGGCAGCGGCGCCCGGTGCTGGTGACCTTCGGTACGGCGGCGGTCGCGATGGTCTATGTGGGCGCCGGATATCCGTACGGGCCGATCTTCCTGGCCGTGGCCGTGGGCTGCTTCAGCGCGATCGTCTCCGGGCACCGCCGGGCGGCGTGGACGGCGCTCGGCATGCTGTGGGCGGTGCGTCTGCTGGTGGGGCACTGGCTCTACCGCTGGCTGCCCCCGGAGCACGACGGGCCCACCACATGGGGGCAGGAACTGGCCGTGTTCACCTGGACGGTGGCCGTCCTGGCGATCTCCGAGCTCGCCCGAGTGCGCCGTGAGCAGTGGGAGAGCGAGCGTGCCGAGCGCCGGCTGGCCGCCAAGCGGCGGGCGGACGAGGAGCGGCTGCGGATCGCCCGCGAGCTGCACGACGTACTGGCCCACAGCATCTCCGTGATCAACGTCCAGGCGGGCGTGGGCCTGGCGCTGCTCGACTCCGACCCGGAGCAGGCCCGCACCGCGCTGACCACCATCAAGGCCGCGAGCAAGGAGGCGCTGGGCGAGGTGCGCCAGGTCCTCGACACCCTGCGGACGCCCGGAGACGCGCCCCGCGCCCCGGCTCCGGGGCTCGATCGCCTCACCGAACTGGTCGAGCAGGCAGCGGGCGCAGGTCTCACCGTCGGCGTCGCAGCGGAGGGACGGCGCGTTCCGCTGCCGCCCGGCACGGATCTCGCCGCCTTCCGCATCGTCCAGGAGGCGCTGACGAACGTCGTACGGCACTCGGGATCCCGGCACGCGCGCGTGCTCGTACGGTACGAGGACCGGGCACTTCAGCTGTGCGTCGACGACGACGGACCCGCCACCGGTGCGGACGCCGGCGGAAGCGGCAACGGCCTCGCCGGAATGCGGGAGCGTGCGGCAGGGCTCGGTGGCACGATCGAAGCCGGAAGGCGCCCCGACGGCGGTTTCCGGGTGTCCGCCGTTCTGCCGATGCCGCTCAAGGAGGACCGGTGATCCGCGTACTGCTCGCCGACGACCAGTCACTGGTCAGGGCCGGTTTCAGGGCGCTGCTCGACGCGCAGCCGGACATCGAGGTGGCGGGGGAGGCGGCGGACGGCGAGGAGGCGCTGTGCATGGTGCGCGAGCTGCGCCCCGACGTCGCCCTCATGGACATCCGCATGCCTCTGGCCGACGGGCTCGCGTCGACCCGCCGCATCACCGGCGATCCGGACCTCGCGGCGGTGAAGGTGGTCATGCTCACCACGTTCGAACTGGACGAGTACGTCTTCGAGGCGATCCGGGCCGGTGCCTCCGGCTTCCTGGTCAAGGACACCGAGCCGGAGGAGTTGCTGCGTGCGGTCCGCGCGGTGGTGCACGGCGACGCGCTGCTGTCGCCGAGTGTGACGCGACGGCTGATCGGGGAGTTCGCGGCCCGTTCCAAGGAACCCGCCGCCGCCGAGTCGCTGTCCCCGCTCACCGAGCGCGAACGGGAGGTGATGGCGCTGGTCGGCATCGGCCTGTCGAACGAGGAGATCGCCCGTCGTCTCGTTGTCAGCCCGCTCACCGCCAAGACCCACGTCAGCCGCACCATGGTCAAGCTGGGCGCCCGGGATCGCGCCCAACTCGTCGTATTGGCCTATGAGTCGGGTCTGGTACGGCCCGGGTGGCTGGGCTGACCACACGGCACGTACGGCAGTTACGCCATGTACGGCATGTGCGGCAGACGGGCACGCGCGCGTGCCTGGCGCACAGGGACGTTGAGCGCCGGGCACGCGCGCGTGCTGGTGGATGACGGTGTGCCGGTGACGGGCGGTCTGCCCGTGGATGTCAGTCGCGGACGGGGACGCGTTCCTCCGCCGCCTCCCGCTCCTCCCGCTCAAAGTTCCCCTCCTGTACGGACGTCGCGACGAGCACCGTCTGCTGCGAGCGCCGTACACGGAGCCCCGTGAGCGTGATCAGCAGTCCGCCGAGCGCGATCGCGGTCACGACCACCAGGCCCGGGCGGAAGCTGTCCAGTACGGCCTGCGGAGATGAGCCCCCGTGGCCGTTCGCCGCCACCACGGCCGTCACCACGGCGAGGAAGATCGCGCCGCCCACCTGGACCGAGGTGTTGAGCAGTCCGGACACCATGCCCTGCTCGTCGTCGTGCACGCCGTTGGTCGCCTGGATGTTGAGCGAGGGGAAGACCAGCGCGCACGCCGCGCCGAGCAGCAGCATCGACGGCAGGATCACCGCGGCGTACTGCGGCGTCAGGCTGATCCGCAGGAAGAGGGCGTACCCGACGACCAGCAGGGTGAAGCCGGTGGCGATGACCCGTGGGGTGCCGAACCGGTCGACCACCGCGCCGATCTTCGTCGCCGACAGCGCGACCAGCGCCCCGGCCGGCAGGAAGGCCAGCGCGGTCTGCAGCGCCGACCAGCCGAGCAGCGACTGCATGTACAGCGTGACCAGGAACTGGAACCCGACGTACGAGCCGAAGAAGGCCATCGCGCCCAGCTGCGCCCTGATCTGGCTGCCCGAGCGCAGCACCCCGAGCCGGATCAGCGGGCTTGCGCTGCGCCGCTCGATCGACACGAAGAGCGCGAGGAGCACGGCGACGGCGAGGAACGAGAGCAGGGTGCGGGCGGACGCCCAGCCCGCCTCCGGCGCCTGGACGACGGTGAACACGAGCAGCAGCATCGACGCCGTGCCGACGATGGCGCCCGGGACGTCGTAGCCGCCGTGCTTCTCCTCGCGCTCGCTGTGCGGGATCAGCCTGAGCCCGGCCAGCAGGGCGAGGACCGCGATGGGGGCGGGCAGCAGCATGGTCAGGCGCCAGCTCGCCTCGGTGAGCAGACCGGACAGGACGAGGCCCATGGAGAAGCCGGTCGCGGCGCAGGTCGTGTAGATGGAGAGGGCGCGGTTGCGCACCGGGCCCTCGGCGAAGGTGGTGGTGATGATCGACAGTCCCGCGGGCGCCGTGAAAGCGGCGCTCAGGCCCTTGATGAACCGGCTGGCGATCAGCAGCGGACCGGAGTCGACGAGCCCGCCGAGCAGCGAGGCCAGTGCGAAGACGCCCAGCGCGACGAGGAAGACGCGGCGCCGTCCCAGCAGGTCGGCGGTGCGTCCGCCGAGGAGGAGCAGTCCGCCGTACCCCAGGATGTAGCCGCTGACGATCCACTGGAGGGTCGAGGTGGACAGATCGAGTTCGGAGCCGATGGACGGCAGAGCGACGCCGACCATCGAGACGTCGAGGGCGTCCAGGAACATCGCGGCGCAGAGCACCAGCAGGGTTCCCCACAGGCGTGGGGTCCAGCGCTCCTGCGCCGCGGAAGCTGTGAGCGGAGAGGTCATACGCAGCACAGTACATGCACATGCATCTGATGCAAGTGCATTTAATTCCGATGCAACAAACGCCTCTGTTCTGCTACGGTGCGGTCATGGCGGCGAAGAAGGCCGAGCTGGGGCTCGTGGATCAGTGGCGGGACATACTCGCCGTGCACGCACGCACCATGTGCGAACTCGACCGCGAACTCCATCAGTACGGCCTGGGCGCCAGTGACTTCGAGGTCCTCGACATACTCGCGGAGGGCGCGGCCGAGGACGGCGGCTGCTCGTACCGTGTGCAGGAGATCGCCGGGCGGGTCCATCTCAGCCAGAGCGCCCTGTCGCGGCTCATCGGCCGCCTGGAGAAGGACGGCCTGGTCGAGCGAGGAATGTGCGTGGAGGACCGGCGCGGGGTGCGCGTCGCGCTGACCGCAAAGGGGCGCGACCTGCACACCCAGGTGCGCCCGCTGCAGCGGGCGGTGCTGACGCGCATGCTGACGGAGGGCCGGTCCGCCTGACCTCTCGCCTGATCCCTGGCGACTCCGACCCCGCGTCCGTCAGTTTCAGGTGACGGCCGACCTCTCGCGCCACAGCGTCGCGAGAGAGCCGTCGCCGACGACGCGGGGGAACGGCAGCCGGTTCCACAACGACAGATAGAGGCGCGCGGCAGGACCCGAGATCTCGCAGTCGGCTTCGCCCACGTCGTCCGTCTCGGTCACCGGGGGCTCGGCCGAGAGCCGCACGGTCCACACCGCGTCCGTGTCGGTGGCACGCAACCGCAGCACGCGCGGTTCGTCCGTGCGGACCGCGCTCTTGCGACGGGCGTGGAAGCCGCGCAGCAGTTCGTCGATGCCGTCAGTGGCGAAGTCGGTCCCGATCTCCGCGGGCGTCCCGCCCCGCGCCGCCTCCGCGTCGAACCGGTGCACCGCCGTCTCGTGCGCCTGCCTCCGGGCCCAGAAGGCCAGCGGCGACGGGGCGGGCAGAAAGCTCCAGCAGGCCACGTCGGGCGGAGCGGTCGCAAGCGTCTCGACCAGCGCTCGATGGCCTGCGCGGAACCATGCCAGCAGCTCATCGCCGTCGAGATCCGGCAGGTCGCCGTCGGGCCGGTACGCGGTGTGCCCCTCGGCGACGAACGCGGTGGCCCAGCGGTGCACCATCCCCGTGTGCCGCAGCAGATCGCGTACCTGCCAGCCTGGGCAGGTGGGCACCTTGGCGTCAGGTCCGGCCTCTTCCGCGGCGAGGGCCAGCAACCGCCCGTCCGCCTCCAGCGTCTTGATGTGCTCGAAGGTCTCCATGCGGGTGAGTGTGCCTCATGGAGTGCGGTCGACGGCGGTCGAAGGGAGTCAGTCCTTGACCGCGCCCGCGGTGACCCCGGCGGCCACGTACCGCTGCGCGAGGACGAGCAGGACGGCGGCGGGGATGGACGCGACGACGGCGGTGGCCATGATCGCGTTCCATTCCTGGTTGTTGTTGCCGATGTAGTGGTAGATGCCGAGGGTGATCGGGCGCAGCTCGCCGCCGCCGTCGAGGGTGTTGGCGAAGACGAAGTCGGACCAGGCCCACAAGAAGCTGAACAGTGAGACGGTGACCAGGGCGTTGCGGCTCACCGGCAGGATGACGGACCAGAAGGTGCGCCACGTGCTCGCGCCGTCGATGCGGGCGGCGGCGGTGAGCTCGTCGGGGATGCCCGACATGAACGCCGTGAAGATCATGACGCCGAAGGGCACCGCGATGGTGGAGTCCGCGATGATCAGCCCCCACCAGGAGTTCAGCAGGCCCAGATTGAGGAAGATCCCGTAGAAGCCCATCGCCATGACGATGCCGGGGATCATCTGGGCGATCAGCAGGCCCAGGCTGAGGATGCCGCCGCCGCTCGGACGCAGTTTGGCCAGTGAGTAGCCGGCCGGGGCGGCGAGGACGAGGGTGACCGCGACCGTGCCGAGGCCGATGAGCAGACTCGTGCCCAGGTACGGCATCTGGTCGTCCAGGACAGCCCGGTAGCCCTCGAACGTGGGGTGCAGCGGGAACAGGTCGGGCGGGGTCTTGCGCATGTCCTGCTGCGGGGTGAGGGACACGTTCAGCATCCAGTACACCGGGAACAGCATCAGCGCGGTCAGCACAACGCCGATGACGGTGTTGCGGCGCGAGCGCCGGACGACGCGGATCCCCCCTGCTTGGGGGAGGGCGGAGGTCATGCTTCCTGCCTCCTCTGGACGCGGATGTAGAGCAGGCCGAAGACGAGGGCGATGAGGATGAGGATGTTGCCGACCGCTGCTCCGGGTCCGAACTTCGGGAGCAGCGTGCCGAATCCGAGCCGGTAGGACCAGGTCGCGAGGGTGGACGAGGAGTCGCCAGGACCGCCCTTGGTCATGATCCAGATCAGGTCGAACACCTTGAGCGTGTAGACCAGGCCGAGCAGCAGCGTGATCGCCGAGACCGGCCGCAGCAGCGGGAAGGTGATGCGCCGGAACTGCTGCCAGCCGCTTGCCCCGTCCAGCGCGGCCGCCTCGTACAGCTCCGTGGGGATGTTCTGCAGGCCGCTGTAGAGGATGACCAGGTTGAACGGGATGCCGATCCAGACGTTGGCGATGATGACCGAGGTCAGCGCCCAGTGCGGCGAGGTGAGCCAGTCGACCGGCGAGACGCCGACGATGTGGAGGGCGTAGTTGACGACGCCGGACTCGCTGTTCAGCATCCACGACCAGGTCGACGCCGACACGATGAGCGGCAGCAGCCACGGGACGAGGAACAGTGCCCTGAGGGTCGCGGCCAGCCGGAAGTGCCGGTTGAAGAAGACCGCGAGGGCCAGGCCGGCCGTGTACTGGAACGCGATCGACACGAAGGTGAAGACCATCGTGTTGCGCAGCGCGGGGTCGAAGGTCGGATCGTTCAGGACCTGCGAGAAGTTGTCCCAGCCGGAGAACGGAGCGTCGCCCGCCACGAACGACCGGACGGTGTAGTTGCGCAGGCTCAGATCGAGATTGCGGTAGAGCGGATAGAGGTAGAAGGCGGCCAGGTAGGCGACGAGCGGGGCGACGAACGCCAGCGCCGTCCACTGGCTCCTGCGGCGCCTACGGCGTGACGCGGGGTCCCGCCGGCCGGCGGTGCCCGTCGTGCCGGACACGGCCGGGGACCGCTTCGGGCGGTCGACTCGGGCGATGGTCATGCGAACTCCTGGATACGGATGGCGGTGTCCGGAACGGTGCCTGAGGCAGCGGCGCCGCGCCGCTGCCTCAGACCCATAGCGCCTAGCCCTTGCCGGCCGCCGTCTGCGCCGCGTCGAGAGCGGCCTGCGGGCTCTTGCCGCCGGACAGGGCCGCCTGCACCGCCGTCCACATCTGCTGCGAGATGGTGGGGTACTTCGTGCCCAGGCCGCCGCTGGTGCGTCCGCGCGCCGCGGCCACGGCGTCCACCCACGGCTTGAGCTTCGGGTTCGCCTTGACCTGCTCCTCCTGCACCGCTGTCGTGGGGGCGACGTACATGAGCGTGTTGTCGGTGGGCAGCAGGTTCTTGTCGCTGGTCAGACAGGTGACGATCTTCTTGCTGACGTCGTAGCGCGAGGTGTCCTGCTGCACGGGGACCGTGACGAACTCGCCACCGGTCGGCACCGGGGCCGAACCGCCTTTCTGCGCCGGGATGTTGACGATCCCGTACGGGAAACCGGCCTTCTCGGCGTTGCCCAGCTGCCAGGTTCCGTTCTCGCCGAAGGCGTAGTCCCCGGTGGCGAACTCCTGCCAGCTGGTGGTCTGCGTGTTCTGCAGGACGTCCTTGGGCGCGTAGCCCTTGTCGACCCACTGCTTCCACAGCGACAGCGCGGCAGCACCCTTGGGGGAGTTGAGCTTGGTGAGATCGCCGCCTCCGCCCCAGAACCACGGCAGGAACTGGAAGCTGCCCTCCTCCGTGCCGATCGCGGAGAACGTGATGCCCTTCTTGCCCGCCGCCTTGACCTTCTTCAGAGCGGCGGTCAGCGACGCCCAGTCCTTGATCGAGGCGGCGTCGACCCCCGCGGCCGACAGGACCTTCTTGTTGTAGTAGAGAGCCAGGGTGTTGGCGCCGATCGGTACGCCGTAGGACGTCCCGTCGAGCGTGCCCGCGCCGATGATGTTCTTCTGTATCGAGGCCGTGTCCAGGCCGAGGTCGCTCGTCTTGGTCAGGATCCCGGCCTCCACCAGCGTGGAGACGACAGGGTTGTCCACGAGCATCACGTCGGGGGCGTTGCCCTGCTGGGCGGCCAGCAGCGCCTTGTTGCCCAGGTCCGTGGTGTCGTACCCGGTGCGCTTGAGCTTGACGCCGGCCTCGGTGCCGCACGCCGCGACGCGCTTGCCCCAGTCGGAGGACGCGTCGAACTGCGGGTACGGGTCCCAGAACGTGTACGTCGCGGACTTGCCGGCGGAGGAGCCGGAGGAGCCCGAACCGCCGCCACCGCAGGCGGTGAGGGAGGCGAGGGTGCCGACGGCGAGACAGGCGGCGAGGAGAGTACGGCGGGTGCTTCTCATCGGGGTGACCTCGTTGTCATGGGTGGGCCTGAGGGATGACGGGCGGAGGCGCGCGGGCGCCGAGCCCCCGGAAAGCTGTGGTAGAGAGCGGGGAGCGAAGAGCCGGAAGCAGGAGCGGGTGCAGGCCGAGGCCGGGTTCAGGAGGTCGGCAGCCAGACGCGCATGCTGCCGTCCTGGCGGTTGGCCCAGGTGTGGTACGGGATCGCGGTCAGTTCGACGGGTTCGCCGGACGAGGACGTGCGGTCGGCGGTGTCTGCGGTGTCTGCGGTGGGCCGGTAGGGCCACCAGCCGGCGTCGGGGATCGCTCGGCGGTGGCCGGCGGCCACGACGGTGGTGACGCCGCCGAGCAGGTCGGGGCGGTGCTTCACGCCGAGCGGCTGCGTGGTGTCGATGACGACGTCGTCCAGTCCGCCGCCGGGGTGGTCGACCTGCTCCAGGCAGTACACCAGCGGCCCGCGCTCGATGGCCACGCACCCTCGGACGGCGTCCACCCGGGGGTCGGCCGCGGTGAGCCGGGGTTCCATGCCGAGCTCCAGGACGACCTGGTCGCCGGGTGCCCACGGCTGCTCCAGGCGCAGCCAGCCGTCGGTGACGGGGGCGTCGGTCTGGTCGTACGTCCGCGTGCCGCACCGGACCCGGAAATCACGGCACCACTGGGGGATGCGCAGAGACAGGGTCCAGGGCCGGTCCTGCGGGGTCTCCTCGACGGTCAATGTGATCGTGCCGTGCCAGGGGTAGTCGGTCTCGGCGGCCACGGCGACGGGGGTGCCGCCGAGGTCGCCGCGGTAGCGGCCGGTGACGTACTGGTGAATCTGCAGGCCCTGCCCGTCGGCGTCGGTCGAGGACAGGTAGTGCTCGAGGCCGGCCAGGAGGCGCATGGCGTTCGGCGGGCAGCAGGCGCAGCGGAACCAGCGGGTGCGGCGGGCGGACTGGTCGCCGCCGGTGTCGGTGTGGCCGTCGCGGACCTGCAGCGGGTTGACGTAGAGCCAGCGTTCGCCGTCCAGGGAGACGCCGGCGAGGAAGCCGTTGAACAGGGTGCGTTCGATCAGGTCGCTGTAGCGGGCCTCGCCGGTGAGCAGGGCCATGCGCCAGCTCCACTGGACCGAGGCGATGGCGGCGCAGGTCTCGCAGTAGGCGCGTTCGTTGGGCAGCTCGAAGGGATCGCCGAAGTCCTCCTTGTCGTGGTGGGCGCCGAGGCCGCCGGTCAGATGGGTCTTGGTTGCGGTCATCGCCTGCCACAACCGCTCGGTGGCGGCGCGCAGTCCGGCGTCGCCCGTCTCCGTGGCCAGGTCCGTCGCGGCGGCCAGGAGGTAGAGCTGGCGTACGGAGTGTCCTTCGACCGTGGTCGCCTCGCGCAGCGGCACGCGGTCCTGGCAGTAGGCGGCGCCACCGAGCAGGCCGTGGCCGTAGCGGTCGACGAAGTAGCCCGCCAGGTCCAGGTAACGCTGCTCTCCGGTCTCCCGGTACAGCTCGACCAGGGCGGTCTCGACCTCGGGGTGGCCGTCGATGCCGTCGATGGGCTTGCCGCTGCCGACGGGACCGAAGACCGAGTCGATCTGGTCGGCGAAGCGGCGCGCGACGTCGAGGAGTTCGTCGCGGCCGGTGGCCCGGTGGTGGGCCACCGCCGCCTGGATCAGGTGTCCCGCGCAGTACAGCTCGTGGCCCCAGCGCAGGTCCTGGTAGCGCTCGCCGCCCTTGCGGATCTGGAACCAGGTGTTGAGGTAGCCGTCGGGCTGCTGGGCGCCGGCGACCAAAGAGATGATCCGGTCCACGTCGGCGGCCAGCCGGTGGGTCTCGGGATCGCCCCCGCCGCCGTCATACTCCGTCTCCTGCTGGGCGAGTTGCCAGGATGCGGCCTCCAGCCACTTGTAGACGTCGGAGTCCACGAACGGGAAGTCGCCCCGGTGCTCGCCCTGCGCGGTGCCCGCGACCAGGCGCAGGTTGTGCAGGTTACCCGCGGACTCCAGCAGCCCGGGGCCCTGCGGAATGGAGGTGCGTGCGTTCACCTCGCGTCGCGCGTGCCAGAAGCCGGAGTTCACCTCGGCAGCGGCGGGACGCAGTGCGGCACGGGCGTCGGGGCCGAGGCGGACCGGGCCCGTGGAGGGCAGGGCGGAGCGTGTGCGGGGCATGGCTCTCCGGGTGATCAAGGGCGGGTACGTGGATGAGGGAGCGGCCGTCGCGCGGGCGGTGGCCGAGGCCCGTTGCGCGGAGGTGGCGTACCGCCTCAGAAGTGCGTGTTGGGCAACCAATTGAGCAATCGTTTTCCTGCCGGGAAAGTAGAGGGCAGGCGGAGGAGCCGGGTCAAGGGGCGTGCGCGAAATTTTTCCGGTTGCTCAAGGGCTGGCACTCGACGCCGGTGACTGCGACCATGTACGGCGCCGGTGCCGTCCTCGGTGAGGTCGGTGCCGTCGAGGCTGACATTGAGAAAAGGATTGCCCGTGACCGATGCTCCTCCGCGTTCTCCCTCCGCAGGCCGGGCGAAGCTCTCCGACGTCGCCGCCCTGGCCGGCGTCAGTGTGGGCACCGCGTCCAAGGCGCTGAACGGCAGCGGCCGGATGCGGCCCGAGACCCGGCAGAGGGTGCTGGATGCTGTGGAGGCGCTCGGCTTCCGGCCCAACCAGCACGCGCAGAGCCTGCACACCGGCCGCAGTTGGACGGTCGGGCTGATGACGACGGACGGCATCGGCCGCTTCAGTACGCCCGTGCTGCTGGGCGCCGAGGACGCGCTCGGCGCCGGGAAGATCTCGGTGCTGCTGTGCGACACCCGCGGCGACTCGATCCGGGAGCAGCACCACCTGCGCAATCTCGTCGACCGTCGCGTCGACGGCGTCATCGTCACCGGCCGCCGGACGGATCCGCGTACTCCCCTGAAGGGCATCGAGTCGATCCCCACCGTGTACGCGCTCTCACCCTCCACGGACCCGTCGGACATCTCGGTGGTCTCGGACGACCGAGGCGGCGCCGTCCTCGCCGTCGAACATCTGCTGGCGACCGGCCGTACCCGGATAGCCCACGTCACCGGACCCGAACACCACGCGGCCGCCCGCGACCGCGCCCGCCACGCGGTCGAACAGCTGGAGTGCTCCTCGCTCGCTCTCGCCACCGGCCGGGTCCACTTCGGTGAGTGGAGCGAGGCATGGGGACGGCGCGCCGCCGACGCGGTGCTGCGAACGGCGCCGGACACGGACGCCTTCTTCTGCGGCAACGACCAGATCGCCCGGGGCGTGGCCGACGCCCTGCGCGAGCGGGGCCTGGACGTGCCCGGCGAGATCGCCGTCGTGGGGTACGACAACTGGGACACCATGGCCCTGGCCAGCCGCCCGCCCCTCACCACGATCGACATGGACCTGACCGAGATCGGCCGGATCGCCGCACTGAAGCTCCTTGAGGCCATCGACTCCGGTCCGGCCCCGGGCGTGCACACCGTCCCCTGCCGCCTTGTCGTCCGCGAGTCCACCTGAGCGAAGAGGTGTCCTGCGCGGTGGCCTCCGTCGGCGTCGTTGCGGGCCAAGCCGGGCTGACGCCGCTTCAGACGCCGCCGCGCGGGGCCGCCGACCGTCGGCGCCGCCCTGTTCGACGGACAGGACGCGGGCGGCATGCTTGATGACGCCCGGAACTCGTCGATATGTTGCGGAACCAGGTCCCGTGCAGGATTCGCTGGGGAGGGCGGACGGCGTGAGCCACGTCGAGAACGAGCTCAACAGCCAGCCCGAGTGCTGGCAGCGCGCCGCCGAACTGGCCGTCCGCGAAGGCCCGGTGCTGCCGGCCTCCGGCGAGCGGGTCGCGATCGTCGGCTGCGGAACCTCGTGGTTCATGGCGCAGTCCGCGGCGGCGCTGCGCGAGCAGGCGGGCCAGGGCGAGACCGACGCCTTCGCCGCCTCCGAGTTTCCGGCCGCCCGCGCCCGCGCCTACGACAGGGTCGTCGCCCTGACGCGGTCCGGCACCACGACCGAGGTACTCGACCTCCTCGCGCGGCTGCGGGGACGCACCCGCACGACCGCGATCACCGCGGACCCGCGGACGCCCGTGACGCAGGCGGCCGACGACGTCGTCGTACTCGACTTCGCCGACGAACAGTCCGTCGTGCAGACCCGGTTCGCCACCACGGCGCTCACGCTGCTCCGCGCCCACCACGGCCTGCACACCGAAGCAGTGATCGGCGACGCGCGCACCGCGCTCGCCGAGCCGCTGCCCGAAGGGCTCGTCGACTGCACCCAGTTCACCTTCCTCGGGTGCGGCTGGACCGTCGGGCTCGCCCTGGAAGCCGCCCTCAAGATGCGCGAGGCCTCACTGTCGTGGACCGAGGCCTACCCGGCCATGGAGTACCGGCACGGCCCGATCGCCGTCACCACCAAGGGCACCGCGACCTGGATGCTCGGTGCGGCCCCCGAAGGCCTCGAAGAGCAGGTGCGCGCCACCGGCGGGACCTGGGTGGCGGGCGGCCTCGACCCGCTCGCCGAGCTGGTACGCGCCCAGCGGCTCGCCGTCGCGGTCGCGTCCGCCCGCGCTCTGGACCCGGACCGGCCGCGTCATCTCTCCCGCTCGGTGATCCTCACGGCCCCCTGACGCCCGCGACCGCTACCGCACCACAGGTACCCGAGAGGAGCGAGCAGCCATTCCCCTTGCCGCAACAGGTGCACTGGTCGCGTCGGCGTCCGCCGCGCGCACCGCCGTCGCCGCCTTCAACGTCATCACGCTCGAACACGTCGAAGCCGTCATCGCCGGAGCCGAAGCCGTGCAAGCGCCCGTCGTCCTGCAGATCAGCGAGAACGCCGTGACGTTCCGCCAGGGGCAGGTGCTTCCGCTGGCCCGCGCCGCGACCGCCGCCGCCGAGCGCTCGCCGGTTCCCGTGGCGCTCCACCTCGACCACGTCCAGAGCGACGACCTGTTGCGGCAGGCCCCCGCAGCGGGCTTCAGCTCCGTGATGTACGACGCGGCGCGCCTGCCGTACGAGGAGAACCTCGCCGCGACGCGCGCCGCCGCCCACTGGGGCCATGCCCATGGGCTCTGGGTCGAGGCGGAGTTGGGGGAGGTGGGCGGGAAGGACGGGAGGGCGCCGCTCGACGCCCACGCCCCGGGAGTCCGTACGGACCCTGCCGAGGCACGGGCCTTCGTGGCCGGCTCCGGCGTCGACGCGCTCGCCGTCGCCATCGGAAGCTCGCACGCCATGACCACCCGCACCGCGATCCTCGACCACGATTTGCTCAAGCGCCTCGCCGCGTCCGCGGGTGTGCCGCTCGTCCTGCACGGCTCCTCCGGAGTGCGCGCCGAGGAACTGTCGGCGGCCGTCGCCGGCGGCATCGCGAAGGTCAACGTGGGCACGGCGCTGAACCTCACGATGACCAGGGCCATCCGCGAGTACCTCGCCGTCCGCCCCGACGCGGTGGATGCGCGGAAATATCTGGCTGTGGCTCGTGAGGCCATGGTGCGTACCGTGACGCAGCTGATCACCGTCGTACGCGGCGGCCCCGGCACCGACCGGCCGGAACAGCGGACCGGGACAGAGGATCGGTAACCGGGGCAGAGGATCGGTACAGCCACCCGGGAGCGAGCCCTGCGCGGTGCCATGATGGCTGGTGATGAGCGCTGAGCTGTTCCCCCGGACCCGCTCCGAGGTGGCCCCCGGTGCCGTGCACGTCCCGGACTGGCTGCCTCCGGAGCGCCAGCGCGAGCTGCTCGAGGCCTGCCGCGCGTGGGCGCGCCCGCCCGCGGGGCTGCGCACCGTACACACTCCGGGCGGCGGCACGATGAGCGCCAGGCAGGTGTGCCTGGGCTGGCACTGGTACCCGTACGGCTACGCCCGCACCGTCGAGGACGGGGACGGCGCGCCCGTGAAGCCGTTCCCGCCATGGCTCGGGGACCTCGCCCGCCAGGGCGTGAAGGAGGCACTCGGTGTCGGCGAATGCTCATCGCCGTACGACATCGCTCTGATCAACTTCTACGACGAGGGCGCGCGGATGGGGATGCACCGGGACAGCGACGAGGACGCCGACGACCCGGTGGTGTCCCTGAGCCTCGGTGATGCGTGCGTCTTCCGCTTCGGCAACGCGGAGTCGCGAGGGCGGCCGTACGCGGACGTCGAGCTGCGCAGCGGGGACCTGTTCGTCTTCGGCGGGCCCGCGCGGCTCGCGTACCACGGGGTGCCGCGTGTCGAGCCCGGCAGCGGCCCCTTGGAACTCGGGCTGCACGGGCGGCTCAACATCACCCTGCGGGTGAGCGGGCGCGAGATGCCGCCGGCGTGACAGTCCTGTTGCGAGGGGATGACCGCGGCGCCCGATGGCTGCTGCATCCACTGATCATGGGAGACTCGCCCTCATGAACGGCAACGAGGCCCATTCAGAGGCGGGAGAAACATCGACGCGCAACAGGCTGGAGCGAGGGCGCGGCGCGCTCGGTCCCGCGTTGGAACTCGTCCACACCGGCCGTGCCCCGACCCGGGCCGTGCTCACCGCCGAACTCGGCGTCACCCGCGCCACGGCCGGCGCGGTCGCCGCGGAACTCGAAGCCCTCGGCCTGATCCGCGTCGACGCCCGCCCCACCGCGGCCACCGGATCGCAGGGCAGGCCCTCGCACCGGCTGGAGATCGCCGAAGAGGGGCCCGTCGCTCTCGCCGCGCAGGTGCACGCCGACGGGTTCCGGGCGGCGCTCGTCGGGCTCGGCGGCCGCATCGTCGCGACCGCCCCCGGCTGCGAGATCATCGACCCGGACCCGGCGAAGGTCCTCGGCTCCGTCGTCGAAGCGGGCGCCCAACTGCTGCGCGAGACCGGCCGTCGCTGTGTCGGCTCCGGGCTCGCCGTGCCGTCCGCCGTCGCCGAACCCGAGGGCACCGCGCTCAATCCCCTGCACCTCGCCTGGCCTCCGGGCTCCCCGGTCCGGGACATCTTCACCACGAAGATCCGCGAAGCGGACATCCCCGGGCCGGTGTTCGCCGGGAACGACGTCAACCTCGCCGCGCTCGCCGAGCACCGGCACGGGGCGGGCCGCGGCGCCCGCGATCTGCTGTGCGTGGCCACCGGGCACCGCGGCGTCGGCGGTGCGCTCGTCCTCGACGGGCGGCTGCACACCGGCAGTTCGGGCCTCGCGCTGGAGGTCGGCCATCTGACCGTGAACCCCGAGGGCCGTCCCTGCCACTGCGGAAGCCGCGGCTGCCTCGACGTCGAGGCCGACCCGCTCGCGTTCCTCAACGCGGCCGGCCGCACGCCCGGCCCCGAGGTGTCGCTGCTGCAGCAGTCGCTCGACCTGATCCGCACGCAGTACGCCGACCTGACGGTCCGCATGGCCACGGAGGCGCTGATCGACCGGCTCGGCCTGGGACTCGCAGGCCTGGTCAACATCCTCAACCCCGACCGCATCATCCTCGGCGGGCTGCACCGCGCCCTGCTGGACGCGGACCCGGAGCGCCTGCGCGCCGTGGTGGCCGACCGCAGCCTGTGGGGCCGCAGCGGCGGCGTACCGATCCTGCCGTGCACGCTGGACCACAACAGCCTGGTGGGAGCGGCCGAACTGGCGTGGCAGCCGGTGCTCGACGATCCGCTGGCGGCGCTGGGGCAGCAGGGCTGAGGCGCGACCGTCCGCGCCGAGTGTGCACCGCTCAACGGGGGCGCTCACCACTGCCGTCCCCTCGGCAGCAGGTGCAGCTCCGGCGCGGAGAGGTGCAGCACCTGGAACACCTCGCCCGGCGCCTTCGGCGTGTCGTGCTCCCAGAGCGAGAAGTGCACCAGTTCCCAGTGGCGCGGGTCGACGGCCGCCGCCGCGCACACCGCGCCGTCCAGCCGGGCCAGCCGCTCGGTCTCCCGTACGGCCTCGTCGATCAGGCCGGCGATCGGTTCCGCGTCGGGAAGGTGCTGCCGCCGGCGTACGGCGACCTGCGCGGCGGAGCCGTCGGCCGCTCCCGGCTCGAACGCGAGGCCGGTCCAGTGCTGCACCACCGGCCGGCCGAAGTCGTCGACGAGGCCCTGGAATCCGGGTCCCCAGAGGAAGGAGTTCATGCCTTCGGGGGTGTTCCAGAGGTAGAACGGCGCGTACTGGTTGACCGGCGAATCTGCGACCCCGCGCTCGCGCATCAGAAACGCCTTCAGGCCAAGGCCGGGGTAGTCGTCCATGTGCGGGCCCTTGCCGGTCCCCCGGGTGCGGATGATGTCCATGTCGTAGTCCGCGGGCAGCGTGAGTTCGTACTGCATGGCGTGCATCGCGTGCCTCCTGAGGGGATCAGCCGGTGGAGCCGGGTGCGAGCAGTGAGAGCAGCCCGCGGACGCCCGCGTCGAAGGCCGCGGGGGAGCCGGAGGCGCGGGCCAGGACGTATCCGCCCTGGACCGTCGCCACGATCGTCGCGGCGACCGCCTCAGGGTCGAGCGAAGGCGCGAACTCGCCCCGCCCCCTGCCCTCTTCGACGATCCCGGCCAGCCGCCCGCGCAGCCAGTCGAGCGTCTCGTCGACGGGCGCGCGCAGCTCATCGCTGGCGATCACGTCCGGGTCCATCGTCAGCCGCCCGACGGGGCAGCCGCGCAGGACATCGCGCTCGCGCCGCAGATACGCCTCGATGCGCTGGTACGCCGACCCCGGAGTGCTCAGTACACCCTCGGCAGTAGCCCGCATCTCGTCGGCGGTGCGCCGGATCGCGGCGCGGGCCAGGTCCGGCTTGCCCTTGAAGTGGTGGTACATGCTGCCCTGGCCGGCACCCGCGTGCTGCTGGATGGCCTTCGGGCTGGTCCCCACATAGCCGCGCTCCCACAGCAGCTCACGGGTGGACTCGATCAGCCGGTCCTGAGTGCTCATACAGCGACTGTACATACCAGTAGGTACAGAGGAAAGCCGTTCGGTGGAAGCCCGGGGGAGGAGCGGACCGAGCTCCGTCTACTCCCGCAGAGGTACGCGTACTGCCGCTGGCCGTACGACGACTTGATGCCCCTTCCGGAGGGAGTCTCGAAGAGTCGCAGCGACGGCTCACGCAGCGACAGCACCGCTACCGAGGAGATGAGTTCGTATGCAGACCCTGGCGCACTGGGGCGGCGGGCCCGGCCCGTTGGTCCTGTTCTTCCCGCTGATCTGGGCGGTCGTCGTGATCGGCGTGGTCACCGTCCTGCGCCGCACCGTGTGGCGCGGTCGCCGCCGACCGTGGCAGCCCATGGACGGACGCGGCCCGTGGGCTCCCGCCGGTCCTGCCGACGAAAACTCGCCCATCGCGCTGCTGGGCCGCCGCTTCGCCTCCGGCGAGATCGACGAGGAGGAGTACTGGCGCCGCCTGTCGGTTCTGGACGAGCAGTTCGGGCGCAGCAGCGGTGGCAAGGGCGGTGCGGTATGACGACCACCGTGACCGAGACGCGGACCGCTGCCCGGGTCCTCGACGCCGTGAAGGTCTACGGCTCGGGCGACACCGCCGTCAGGGCCCTGGACGAGGTGAGCGTCGGCTTTCCGGCCGGGCGCTTCACCGCGATCATGGGGCCCTCCGGCTCCGGCAAGTCCACGCTCATGCACTGCGCGGCCGGGCTCGACACGCTCACCTCGGGCTCCGCCTTCATCGGCGACACCGACCTGAGCACGCTCGACGACCGCCGTCTGACGCTGCTGCGGCGGGACCGGATCGGCTTTGTGTTCCAGGCGTTCAACCTGGTGCCGACGCTGACCGTCGCCGAGAACATCACGCTGCCGATGGACCTCGCGGGCAGGAGGGCGGACGAACGCGACGAGGAGTGGATCGACGCGCTCGTCGACGTCGTCGGGCTGCGCGACCGGCTGCACCACCGGCCCGCCGAGCTGTCCGGCGGGCAACAGCAACGCGTCGCTGTCGCACGCGCGTTCGCCGGGCAGCCCGACGTCGTCTTCGCCGACGAACCGACCGGCAACCTCGACTCGCGCGCCGGCGAGGAGGTGCTCGGCCTCCTCGGGCGGGCGGTGCGCCTGATGGACCGTACGGTCGTGATGGTCACCCACGACCCGGTGGCCGCGGCGCACGCCGACGAGGTCGTCTTCCTGGCCGACGGCCGCCTCGTCGACCGGATGGAGGACCCCACTGCGGACCGGGTCCTCGACCGTATGAAGGCCTTCGACACCAGGGCGCTCGAAGCGAGCGGCTCCCCGGAAGGGGTGCCGTCATGAGTGCCACGTCCGCCGCGGTACGGATCAGCCTGTCCTCGGTGCGCGCCCACAAGCGGCGGTTCGCCGGGACCTTCTTCGCCGTGCTGCTCGGTGTCGCCTTTCTGACGGGCACGCTCGTCATGGGCGACACCCTGCGCGCCAGTTTCGGCACGATGTTCGTCAACGCGGCGAGCGGCACCGACGCGGTCGTCCGCGGCGCCGACACCATCACGGCACCCGGCCGGGGCCAGGGCGTGCGCCGGCCGGTCGACACCTCGCTCGTCGCGAAGGTGGAGAAGACGCCCGGTGTCGCGGCCGCCGCGGCCGACATCCAGGGCGCAGGTCAGCTCGTCGGCTCCGACGGCAAACCGATCGGCGGTCAGGGGCCGCCCACCCTCGCGGGCAACTGGATCGACGACGCGAAGCTCAATCCGTACCGACTCGCCGAAGGGCGTGCACCGTCGAAGCCCGGAGAGGTGGTCGTCAACCGCGGCGCCGCCAAGGCGGGCGGCCTGAAGATCGGTGACACGACGACCCTGAGGACCCCCGACCCCGTCCCGGTGAAGATCGTCGGCCTGGCGACGTTCGGCGGCGCGGACGGCATGGGGCAGGTCACCTTCACCGCCATGACCCAGGCCGATGCGGAGAAGTACCTCACGCCGAAGCCCGGAGAGGCCGCGAGCATCCTGGTGCGGGCCGGACCCGGCACCAGCCAGCAGCAGCTGGTCGACGCCCTCACCCCCGTACTCCCCCAGGGAGTCGAGGCCATCACGGGACAGGAGTCGGCGCAGGAGAACACGGACCTGGCCTCCGGACAGTTCCTGAACCTCTTCACCACCTTCCTGCTGGTGTTCTCCGGCATCGCGCTGCTGGTCGCGACCTTCTCCATCCACAACACCTTCGCGATCGTCGTCGCCCAGCGCACCCGCGAGAACGCGCTGCTGCGCGCCCTCGGCGCCGCGCGCCGCCAGGTCACCGTCTCGACGCTCGCCGAGGCGACGGTCGTGGCCGTCGTCGCGTCCGCCGCCGGGCTGGCGGGCGGCATCGGCATCGCCGCCGGGCTGCAGGCGCTGTTCCCGGCCCTCGGATTCCCGTTCCCGGACGGCTCCTTGGTGATCAGCGGCCTGTCCATGCTGCTGCCGCTCGCGGTCGGCATCGTGGTCTGCCTCGCCTCCGCGGTACTGCCCGCCGTGCGCGCCGGACGAACCGCGCCGCTCGCCGCGCTCCGCGAGACCGCCGTCGACCACTCGGGGGCCTCACGAGGACGGGCCATCGTCGGTGCGCGCATCGCACTGGCCGCGGTCGCCCTCGCACTCGTCGGGGTGTGGGCATCGCCGTGGCTCGCCGGTATCGGTGCGGTCCTGGCGCTCGTCGCGTTCGTGGTCCTCGGGCCTGTCGCGGCCTCGGCGGCGGTGCGCATCCTGGGCGGCCCGCTCGACCGGTTGCGCGGCGTTCCGGGCCGCCTGGCCAGGCGCAACGCGCTGCGCAGTCCCAAGCGGACCGCCGCCACCGCCAGCGCGCTGATGATCGGCGTCGCGGTCGTCTCGCTGTTCACCGTCTTCGGCGCCTCGCTGAAGGCCACCATGGACCAGACGGTCTCCCGGTCCTTCGCGGGCGACGTGGCCGTCAGCATGCCCTCGTTCGGTGCGGGCGGCAGCGGACTCAGCCCCGAGCTCGCCCCCGCGATCGCGAGGCAGCCGCAGGTAGCCACGGCGGTCGGCCTCGGCCGCGGCGTCGCCGAGGTCGACGGCAAGGGCCGCGCCCTCACCGTCACCGACCCGGCCGCACTCGGCAAGGTCTTCGACCTCGGCACGGTCCACGGCTCGCTGGACGGACTCGGTACGGACGGCATCGCCATCACCGAGAAGGAGGCGGGCAAGCAGCATCTGGGCCTGGGTGATAGGGCCGAACTCACCTTCGCCGACGGCAAGAAGCAGGCCTTCACCGTCCGCGCCCTCTACGGCCAGTCGGAGCTCGCCGGCGACTACGTCATCACCCGCCAGGCCTGGGCGCCACACCGCGCACAGGACTCCGACACCCTGATCGCCGTCTCCTTCAAGCACGGCGTGAGCAGGGCCGAGGGCACGGCCGCGGTGAAGAAGGTCGCCGCGGAGTACGGGAATCCCCAGGTGCAGACCCGGGACGAGTACGCGCAGTCGTCGGCCGGCGGCATCGACATGATGCTCACCCTGGTCTACGCACTGCTCGCCCTCGCCGTACTCATCGCACTGCTCGGCATCGCCAACACCCTCACGCTCGCCCTGCACGAGCGCACCCGCGAACTCGGACTGCTACGGGCCGTCGGCCAGACCCGGGCCCAGTTGCGCTCCATGGTCCGCTGGGAGTCGGTGCTCGTCGCCGCGTTCGGCACCGTGGGCGGGCTGGCGCTCGGCGGCTTCCTCGGCTGGGTCCTCGTCGAGGCGTCAGACGGGGCGAGCGACAGCACGTTCACCTTCGCAGTGCCGCCGCTGCGGCTGGCGATCGTGGCGCTGGTGGGGATCGGGGCCGGAGCCCTCGCGGGCCTGCGGCCGGCGCGCCGGGCGGCACGGCTGGATGTGCTGCGGGCCATCGCCACGCAGTGACGGCGCCGCCCGCCCTCCGGCTCGGCCGGAGGGCGGGCGGACCGACGGCCTCGGGCCCCGCGGCACCGCCTGGCCGGCCCACGACCTTGCGCCCGGGTCACCGCCCGGTCAGCCGACAACGGCCGACCGGGCGGGAGCATGTTCCGGTACGCGCTCCTCGTCGGGCACCGGCTCCAGGTCCGCCAGCAACGGATCTGTCGTGGTGGCTTCGTACAGGGGGCAGGTGGTGGCTTCGTACAGGGGAGAGGGAGGCACGAGCACCGACGGGGTGGACGGGGAGGCGGCGGGAAGCGTGAACCACACGACTTTGCCCTGCTCGCCGTGCGGGCGAGCGCCCCAGCTGTCGCTCACCGCGGCGACCATGGCGAGGCCGCGGCCGCTGGTGGCGAAGGACTCCGCGTCATGGATCTGCGGGAGTCTCGGATCGTGGTCATGGACGGAGACGGTGAGGCGGTCGAGCAGCAGCTCGAGCTCCACGGTGCACATCTTGTCCGGCTGTGCATGCCGGTGGACGTTGGTCAGCAGCTCGGTCACACCGAGCGCCGCCCGGTCGATCAGGGCGTCCAGATGCCAGTAGCGCAACTGCGCCGAGACGATTCTGCGGACCTGGCCGATCCGCGACGGCAGGGCCTGGAGCTCCACCGTGCAGTGCCTGCTTGGCTGACTGATCACGGCTGCGACTCCCCGAATTGAGGTCCGGAAGAAGACGAAGAACGGATCCAGCAAGGCGGCTGCGGATCACGGTCGCCTGCTGTGTTGCCGACGGCTGGTTCGGAGCGTAGTCGCCGGTAAACCCTGAGTGAGCATTGAGACTGAGACCAGAGTGACTCAGGGGGTGCCTGCTTGCAACTCGCGCCGTGCCCGCCTGCTTCGGCGACAGGCCCTACGCCCGGCCGCCACCGGCCCTGCGTACCGCCTCGATGAACCGGCGTGCGGCGGGCGGCCCGCCCTTGCCGGTGGCCGGGTCGTCCTCGGCGAGCGTCAGGTGGTAGCGCGTGCCGTTGATGTCGGCCAACGCGCGGTCGTCGTCGCCCAGCCAGGGCTTGCCGGCGCGCACGGCCTGCACCGGTGCGCTGTCGATCTCGCTGCCGTAGCTGGTGAGCAACTCGAGCCTGCCGTCGGTGATCCGGATCCGCCCCGCTCGCGTGAGCGAGCGCAGCCCCTTGCCGATCCGCACGCCCGTGGCCGTGAACTCGGGCTCTGCCATGCTCCCCGCCCCCTCGTGTGCTTCGGCCGTGTCGACCCGTGCCGCCGTGCAGTCTGCACGCGCCTGTCGTCGAGCACCAGTGCTCGCGGAGCGTGGGAATTCTTCGCCGGGAGCATTCGGCGGATGCGCCCCCGCTGCCCGGGGCCCGTCCGTGAGCCCGTCCGCACAGCCGTCCGGCATCCCGTTCCAGGCCTCCCTTTGGGCTCCCCAAAGTCGCGTTTATGCAGGTGAGAAGCGTACGGAAGGTGCCTATGATCGAACCGTGCAGCCGGCGCGAACCGGGGTCGGCACGAGGTGAAGGAGGCCCCGCGGTGAGCACCACCCAGCAGCACCTGACCGGCAGCCCACGCGCCACACTCGACGTGGACCGCAGCGACACGGCGTACCGCACCTGGCTGAAAGAGGCCGTACGCAAGGTGCAGGCAGATGCAAACAGGTCGGCTGATACGCATCTGTTGCGCTTCCCGCTGCCCGAGCAGTGGGGCATCGACCTTTATCTGAAGGACGAGTCGACGCATCCGACGGGCAGCCTCAAGCACCGCCTCGCGCGCTCGCTGTTCCTGTACGGGCTGTGCAACGGCTGGATCCGGCCGGGCCGCCCGGTCATCGAGGCGTCCAGCGGCTCGACCGCGGTCTCCGAGGCCTACTTCGCCAAGCTGATCGGCATCCCCTTCATCGCGGTGATGCCACGCACGACCAGCGCCGAGAAGTGCCGCCTGATCGAGTTCCACGGCGGCCAGTGCCACTTCGTCGACGACCCCCGGACGATGTACGAGGAGTCGGCCGCCCTCGCGGTGGAGACCGGCGGCCACTACATGGACCAGTTCACCTACGCGGAGCGGGCCACGGACTGGCGCGGCAACAACAATATCGCCGAGTCGATCTACCGTCAGCTGCGCCTGGAGCGGTATCCGGAGCCGGCGTGGATCGTCGCGACGGCCGGCACCGGCGGCACCTCCGCGACCCTCGCGCGCTACGTGCACTACATGCAGCACGACACGCGCATCTGCGTCGCCGACCCGGAGAACTCCTGTTTCTTCGAGGGCTGGACGACCGGTGAAACCGGTGTCACCTGCGAATCCGGGTCCCGGATAGAGGGCATCGGCAGGCCCCGCATGGAGCCGAGCTTCGTGCCCGGCGCCATCGACCGGATGATGAAGGTGCCGGACGCGGCCAGCGTCGCCGCCGTAAGGGCGCTGGAGCGCGCCATCGGCCGCAAGGCGGGCGGTTCGACCGGCACCGGCCTGTGGAGTGCGCTGAAGATCGTGTCCGAGATGGTGGCGGAGGGCCGGACCGGCAGCGTCGTCACTCTGCTGTGCGACCCGGGCGACCGCTACCTCGACAAGTACTACTCGGACGCGTGGCTCGCGGCGCAGGGCCTGGACATCGAGCCATACGTGACGGCGATCGATTCGCTGCTCGAGACCGGGGTCTGGCCGGACTGAACCGGAGGGGGCTGGCGCGGGGACGGGGTCGACGCTCCTCGACCATCTGGCGCTCAGGTGTTCGCAGCCGCCAGCCGGCGGTCGAGTGCCGTTACCGCGTCACGGAACGCACGCGCGAGTCCGGGCCGACCCAGCCTCAGAGCGAACCGGAAGGGTGCGTTGCCCTCCGCGGCGAACGTCCACTGCACACGCGTACCGGTCCCGGCCGGAGCGAGCCGCCACTCCTCGAGCAGGGCGCGCACCGCGGGCGCGTTCGTCTCGTCGACGCGGTACGCGTACACCTCGGGTGCTTTCGCCGCGACGACCGTCTCCTGGAAGCGTGTGCCGCCCTTGAGCCGGACCTCGCGTCCCGAGCTGTCCTCGGTGGGCCGGGCGTACGTGACCGCCGTGAACCACTCGGGCCAGCCCGCGACGTCTTCGGCCAGTGCGCGGAACACCACGTCAGGCGGCGCGGAGATCTCACGGGCGAACACCAGACGCAGCGGAGCGGACTCGATGAACTCGAGGTTCACGGCGGTGAGGCATCGTGCCATGAGACGAACCCCCAAGCGGAGACGGAGCCCCGGCGGTAGCCGATCGCCCCGTCGCGCGCGGGTGGCCGGCAGGGCTGGGCCACCATAGCTGACGGCGCGTCAGATGTCTGCAGTAATCCTCAAGGGAGCGCAGCTTTCAGGGGTCCGCGGTTCCCAGCGGCCGGCGGCTCCCAGGAGCCCGCGGCTCTCAGAAGTCCGCGGCGAGGTCTGTCTCGCCGGCCACCAAGAGCCGGTTCAGATGCTCGGAGATCTCTGCGCGCGCCTCGGGCGGCAGTCCCGAGTCCGTCACGAGTGTGTCCACCTGCTCGAGCTCGGCGAACGAGCTCAGGCCCACCGTGCCCCACTTCGTGTGGTCCGCGACCACGATGACGCGCCGTGCGGAGTGGACGAGCCGCCGGTTCGTCTCCGCCTCCGCGAGGTTCGGCGTCGACAGACCCGCTTCGACCGATATGCCGTGCACGCCCAGGAACAGCATGTCGAAGTGGAGCGTGGCGATGGCCTGGTCGGCGACCGGGCCCACCAGCGAGTCGGACGGAGTGCGCACACCCCCGGTCAGGACCACGGTCGCCGCGCCCTGGGTCTGGCCGGAACTGCGCTGCGCCGAGTGGAAGACATCGGCCACCCGCACGGAGTTGGTCACCACCGTCAGATCCGGCACCTCCAGCAGGTGCTGGGCCAGCGCATACGTCGTCGTGCCGCCTGACAGTGCGATCGCCGAGCCCGGCGAGACAAGGGTGGCGGCCGTCCGTGCGATGTCCTCCTTGGCGGTCGGCTCCAGGCCCGACTTCGCCTCGAAACCCGGCTCGTGCGTACTCGCCTCGACGATCGGGACCGCGCCGCCGTGGACCTTCTCGATCACGCCCTGGCGGGCCAGGGTGTCGAGGTCGCGGCGGACCGTCATGTCCGAAACACCCAGTTTGCGGGTGAGTTCGTTGACGCGTACACCGCCACGTCGGCGCACCTCGTCAAGGATCAGGGCGCGGCGCTGCTCCGCGAGGAGGTTCTGGTTCTCACTCACGCCCGCTCCGGTCCTTTCGTCTCGTCGATCCCCATATCAGGACGCCCCATCCTTGCACGAGCCACTGACAGCCATGCCACTGCCTGCGTGATTGCCGTACATCAAGGTCACCGGATGGGGGAGATTCCGTGACGAGGCGTGCGCAAGCGTTCCCGAACCGGGATCCTTCAATCCGCACATGGCATAACCCGGTACATGACACAAGCCCTGCGGCGGACATACGTCTGCCCCGGGCGCACGTCTGCCCGGGGGATACGCGCAGGATGGGGGAAGCGGAACAGTGGAGCGTGCCACACAGGGTCCCGCGGCGGAGGAGACCGCCGCCGGACAGGGCATCACGGCGGACGAGCGGACCGCGACAGACGATCGCATCAGACCCGGCGATCGCACCACACAGGGCGAGACCGCCCTTGAGCTGCTGGTGCACGGAGTCGGGGGCACCACCCCCGAGGCGATGCTCGACGATCCGCGCACCGTGCGCATCACCGGCGACGAGACCGCCGCGGTCTACCGGCGCAGCGACGACGCGGACGCCGAACAGCGCCCCGAGGACTACCGCGGCAAGCCGGTCCCCGAGGCGTACGTCTGGTGCAACCTCACCTCCGGCAACGGTTCGCGGGCCCTGTGGCTTCTGCTGCTGCCGTTCATGGTCGTCAACCTCGCGCACTGGATGCGCCCCACCGCCCACCACCACAAGCGGACCGTGCGCCTGTACGGCCTGCTCGTGCGCCTGACCGGCCTGACCCTGACCGTGCTCCTGGTCGCCGCCGCCTGTGAGGTCGCCCTCGATCTGACGGCGTGGCAGTGCGCGGGCACGCGCGCGTGCGCCGCGGACCGCTCATGGCTCGGTTTCCTGTCACCCGAGGTGTCCGGCCACGGCTGGTGGAGTCAGCCGGGGCGGCGTCTGGCACTCGCGGCCGTGGCACCCGCGGCGCTCACCGGACTCCTCTGGTACCTCTCCCACCGCACCTGGAGTGCGTACGAGTCCCAGCAGCCGCTGCCCCACCAGCCGGACCCGGAGGAGGACACCGGCCGTACCGCTCTCGGCCGGCCGGGCTTCTGGTACGGGCGCCGCCTGGTGGCCCGGCTGCGCGCGGCGCACACCGCGGCGGGTCTGCTCACCGTGGCGGCGGCCGTCGGCACGTCCGCCGCGCGCTTCGACCGGCAGTCCGGCGGGCCGGCACTGCTCGACGTACTCGGGCGCGTCCTCGACGCAACCCTCCTCGTGGGAGCGGCAGTCGTGGTGTGGGTGGTGTGCCGAAGGGGCCGCAGCGAGCACCGGGCCGACGAGCACCTGGACAAGGCCCTGATCCGCTGGCTGCCCGGCGGCGCGCTCGCCCTGCTGCTCCTCGCGGCGCTGTACGCGGGGTGGTCGCGGCCCGGCTGGCGGTCCGCAGGCCGTCTGCCCGGCGACGCGACGTTCGGCGGCATCGTCCTGGTCCAGGGACTCCTCGTCGTCGCCCTGGCCGTGGTGGCCCACGCACTCTTCCGCGCCGCACCGGACACACGCACCGCCATGCGGGGACTGGGCGGACCGGCGGTGGCCATGCTGGCCTGCGCCCTGGGCGGGGTGATGACCGGTGGAGTGGCCCAGCGGGTCGGCGACTGGCTGGACGGCGCGGGAACGCCCGGCGCCGGCGGCACCATCGACGGCCCGCCCGTGCTGCTCACCTGGCAGGCCTCCGTGATCCCGCCGCTGCTGGTCGTGCTCGCCGTGCTGTGCGGCTGGCTGGCCGTGCTCACCTGGCGCCGCACACGCCGGGACATCCCCATGGTGACCCGCGACTACCCGGGCGAGCCGGGGGACGCGGCACGCACCCGGCGTATCGCGGGGACACGCGCGCGTGCCGCCCTCACCGACCGCGTGCCCGTCGTCGTCGGCATCACCTCCGCCGTGACCCTGCTGCTCGGCGCGGGCGCGCTCGCCGGAGCCTGGACCGCCGGCGAGGTACCCGGCGAGGCGGCGAAGGGCCATGGCGCCTTCGTCGCGGGTGCCGCACAGACCGCGCAGGCACTCGGCTCCTGGCTGATCGGCCTCGGCTTCATCCTGTTCGTCACCTGGGGCCGCCGCGCCTACCGTGACGCCTCGGCCCGCCGCACCATCGGCATCCTGTGGGACGTGGGTACGTTCTGGCCGCGCGCCGCCCACCCCTTCGCGCCGCCGTGCTACGCCGAGCGCGCCGTGCCGGACCTGACCTGGCGCATGGCCACCTGGACACGCACCACCGGCGGCAGGCTCGTCATCTCGGGCCACTCGCAGGGCAGCGTCCTCGCGGCCGCGGCCGCCTGGCAGTTGACGCCCGCGGTACGCAAACGGGTCGCCCTCCTCACCTACGGTTCACCGCTGGAGCGGCTCTACGGACGCTGGTTCCCCGCCCACTTCGGCCCGGCAGCGCTGACCAGCCTGCACCGCGAGGTCGACTGCTGGCGCAACCTCTACCGGGCCACCGATCCGATCGGCGGTCCGGTCCGGGTGCACACCGCAGGCGCCCCCCAGGTTGACCGCGACGCCCTCAAGGACCCGCTCGCCTACGGACGCACCGAGCAGCATCCGCTTCCGGCGCCCATCCTGGGGCACTCCGACTACCAGGCCGATCCGGCGTTCGCGGAGGAACGCGCGCGGCTGCTGGCCCGGCTCAAGCCGGGCGTCCCCGCTCAGGCCATCGCCGCCGACGACCCTCACGGGAGCTCGGGCAGGTCCTCCGGATAGAGCAGGGTGAGGTCGTCCGTGCTCGGCTCCGCGAGCTGGGCGACCCGTCCCGCGTGCCGCTCCACCATCGCCTCGAAGGTCTGCCGCGCCGTGCGGCCGTTGCCGAACGCCGGCCCCTTCGGGATCGCCGTGAAGTACTTCAGCAGCGCCTCGGCCGCACCCGGGGCGAGCTGGTACTCGTGCTCCTCGGCCTGCTGCTCCACGATGTGCAGCAGCTCCTCGGGAACGTAGTCGCTGAAGGTGATCGTCCGTGAGAAGCGGGAGGCCACACCCGGGTTGACGGAGAGGAAGCGCTCCATCTCCGCCGTGTAGCCCGCGACGATCACCACCACCGCGTCGCGATGGTCCTCCATCAGCTTCACGAGTGTGTCGATGGCCTCGCGGCCGAAGTCGCGGCCCGAGTCCTCGGGGGAGAGTGCGTAGGCCTCGTCGATGAACAGCACGCCGCCGCGGGCCCGATCGAACGCCTCCTGCGTGCGGATGGCCGTCGATCCGATGTGCTCCCCGACGAGGTCCACGCGCGACACCTCGACGAGGTGGCCCTTCTCCAGAACGCCGAGCGACGCGAGGATCTCGCCGTAGAGCCGGGCGACCGTCGTCTTGCCGGTGCCGGGGGACCCCGTGAAGACGAGATGGCGTCTGGCCGATGCCGCCTTCAGACCTGCCTGCTGCCGGCGCCTGCCCACCTCGATCATGTCGGTGAGGGCACGCACCTCGCGCTTGACGCTCTCCAGGCCGACCAGTGCGTCCAGTTCACCCAGTACCGCCTTCGACTCCCGTGCGGTGACGGGCTGTTCCGGGGCGGCCGGCCGCTGTTCGGTGGTGCGCTGGCCTGGGATCGGAGAGAGAAGGCCGCTGCCCGGCTGCGTCGCCGTCTGCACGGCGGCCTCCCGGGCCGCGCGCCGCAGGCTTCTGCTCTCGTCGCTCGTGCACTCCTCGACCAGCGGCCCTCCCGTGCCGCCTGACGCGTGGGAAGCACCCCCGTCCGCGAACTCGTAACCTCCGCGCGAGCAGCGCTCGGTACGGCATTTCCGCAGCGTCGTACGGCATCCGTCGATCACGTGGAAGCCGTAGCCGCCGCTGTCGCTGACCCGGCAGCCGTCGAAGGTGCCGCGGCCCCCGGCGGAGACGTAGAAGCCGGCCTCGGCGGGTGATGTGACCGCGCACCGCTCGATGGTCGGGTCGGCGCCCTTGGTGACGATCACGCCGGTCTGCGTGGTGTCGAGGGTGCACCCCGAAAGGGTGCCGCCGCTGCCGTGGTCGCGGAACCACGCGCCTGTGGCGGCCTCGCGGATACGGCAGTCGTCCAACTGCGCACTCGCCCCGTCGCTCACCGACACCGCCGTGTTGCGCACCTGCGACAGGTCGCTGTCGACGACGTCCACGCGCGAGCCGCGGTCGAGGACGAACAGCGCGTCCGGTACGTCGTGCACCCGGCAGGAGTCCAGGACGGCGGTCGCGCCGTCGCTGACCCAGACGGCCGGGTAGTCGCCCGTACTGTCGTGGATCTCGCACTGGTTGGCGTCCACGCGCGTGCCCGGGTCCCATACGGACAGGCCGTTGCGGCCGAACCGGCGCACGCTGGAACGCGTCAGAGTCAGCACGGAGCGGGAGCGCAAGTCGATCGCGTTCTCGGGGATCTCGTGGATCCGGCAGTCGGCGAGCGTGAGGACGGCGTCGGTGTCGATCGTGATGCCGTCGGCGGTCGTACGGTGCACATCGCACTCCGTCAGACTGGCCGTCGCATGCCCCGTGACCTGGACGCCGGAGCCCTTGATCTCGTAGACCTCGCAGCCCACGGCGTCGAGACCGGTGTCCTCACCCGTCACCGAGAGACCCGCGCCCGAGGCGTGGTGCACCCGGCAGCGCTCAAGGCGTGGATAGGCCCCCCCGCGCACCGCGACGCCCGACTGGCCCGCCGAGACGACCTCGCACTCCTCGAAGACGCCACCGCCGCCGTCCAGCACGGCGATGCCGATGCCCGCAGGATTGTCGACCGTGCAGCGGCGCACGGCCGGGCGCGCGCCCCCGCGCACCTCGATGCCACTGGCCGATCGCGTCACAACGCGGACGTCCGAGAGCTCCGGGGCGCCGTCCTCGACGAGCAGGGCGGGCGCGGCGGAGTCCTGGCCCTCCACGTGCAGGTGCTGCACCACGGCGGAGGCACGCACCGTCAACGGCACACCGTCGGCCGGCGCGATGCGCACCGAGCCGGGGGACCCCTCGGGGCCGCGCAGCGTCACGGCGCGCAGGACGACGAGATTCTCCCGGTAGGTGCCGGGAGCCACGGTGAGGACGTCGCCGTCCCCGGCGGCCTCCAGGGCGGCGGCGAGGGATGCGTACTCGCCTGTGCGGCGCCGCCACCGCGACGTGCCGGTGTGCGTCACCTGGACCGTGCCCTGTGCCATGGGTCTGCTCTGCCCCCACCTCGTCGTACGCGGGTCCTTGCGAAGGGTGCCGAAGTGTTCGGCCGGTCCACCGTAGCGTGCGCGGGGAGGGCGAGTTGACCCAAGACCGGCTCTGTCAGCTGCCGGTGCCCGTCCTGCCCCAGTCCGGACCGGTCTTCTCCCACGCCTTGTCCCAGCGTGCATACCGACGCAGGACCATGCGCCACACGATCAGGCGCCTCGTGCCCTCGACCAGGCCGGCCGCCGCCGCGGCCGCGCCGAATCCGGCGAGCACCCCGTGTGTCGTGGCGGTCGCGGTGTCCAGGGGGCGGCCTACGACCGCGCCGTGGACATCGGTCCACAAGGGGAACCGGTCGCCGACGTGCGGCTCCTTGAGGTCGGCCAGGACGGTGCCGTGGTGTGCAGTGCCGTCCGGGGCCGTCCAGTCGGCGATCACCCGGCTCTGGTAGCCACGGCCCTGCGCCGTTTCCGGGTCGGGGTCGAAAGGCGGCTGCGCCACCTTTTTCACCACGGTCGCCGATATCCGGTGGCGCTCGAGCTGCTGCTCCTGAACCGACTGCAGCAGAGCGCGGCGGGAGAGATCTCCGGTCACGACACCGATGACCGGCACGGCGACGGTGATCAGCACTGCGGCCGCGAGCGCCACCCACGCCTCGACGAGGTCGGTCCTGCGGCGCAGCGGATTGTGTCGCCAACGCCAGAAGCCTGCGATTGCCCGCACAGTCCTGCACCCCCTTCCCCGTCCGTGATAACCCCGAACGGCACGGACCACGTGCCCATGCTGCGAAAGAGAGAGCGAGATCACCCCGTCCCTCTCAACGACGCCTTTACACAGGGCTAACGACCGTGGCCCGCAGGTGGGTTCCCCGTACCGGAGCCGGTCAGTCGAGGATCTCGACCGCGTCCCCGACGCGGATCGTGCCGGCGGACTCGGGCACCAGGTTCTGTCCGAAGACCAGTTGGTCGCCGAAGCGGCGGTGGCGGGCGAGGGTGCGCAGCGGCTCCTTGCCCCGTTCGGCGGTGGTCTGGTCCGTGGTGGTCACGACGCAGCGCCCGCACATCTTGGCCACCCGGAACGGGACATCGCCGATGGCTACGCGCGACCAGTCGTCCTCGGCCCAGGGAGCCGTGCCGCGTACCACGACGTTCGGCCGGAAGCGGTTCATGGGCAGGGGGCCCTCGTCGGCGTGATCTCCCTGCGCGATGAGGGAGTTGAGGGCGTCCAGCGACGAGAGCGCGGTGAGCAGCAGGGGATAGCCGTCGGCGAAGCTCACCATCTCGCCGGGCCGGGCGTACTCGGGGTCGATGGGACGGCGCGTGGCCGGGGCGTCGAGGTGGACGAGGCGCACGTCCGCTTCCAGGTAATCGCTGAACCATGCGTGCGCCGAGGCGTCGGCGGGTACCGCCTCGACCTTGTCCCGCCAGATCTCCACCAGGCTCGTGCTGCCGGCCGGCTCCGGGGCGGGGACGGTCAGCGGCTCCCGTCCGGGTGCGGACAGCCGTATGCCGCCGGGCAGCAGCTCGGCGGCGGCCAGCGCCATGCGCGGATGCTGGCGCTGCGTGACGAACTTGCCCGCTTCGTCGACCAGCATCCACCGCCGGTCGCCGCGGAGCCCCCACGGCTCCACGACCGCCTCACGCGCCGCGTGTCCCCGGGCGGCCTTCAGCGGGTGGATGTGGATCGAGTCGAGTACCCAGTTCACCATGGGGCCATCTTGTCAGCCGGCACGGACAACCCCACGTGTGCGCGGATCAGTAGCCGCGCTGCTGGGGGTTGTACGGATCCTGGTACTGCGCCGGGGCCGGGCGGGGTTGCGCGGGCCGCATCGCCTCGTAACCCGCGCCCTGCACGGGGCGCTGCGGGGCCTGCGGTCCCGGGTAGCTGCGCGGACCGCTCGGCTGCTGCGGGATGTACGGCGCGGGGGCCTGCTGCAGCGGGGCGGCGGGCTGCTGGGCCGCGTAGCCGTACGGCGGAGCCGGCTGCGGAGAGGGGGCGGACGGCAGCGCGGGCAGCGCTGCCGGCAGCGCGGGCAGATGGCTGCCCGTGTCGTACGCGGAGGGAACACGGATCGGCGCGATCTGCGGTGTGCCCCGCTCTGCGACGAGCGAGTCGTAGATGGGAGTGTCCGGGAAGGACGGCGCGGAGTAGTAACCGCCGCCATAAGTGGAGCGGGGGGAGGTCATGGCACATAAGTTAAGCCCACGATGTGCTGGTTGGGGAGACCGATAAGAGGGTTGTTTTCCGTGTCGGCAGTGGCCGCTGATCCCCAATGCGAGCGAACTTGCCAAAAACGGTCGCCTTTCGGGGTTGGAATCGTGTAACGGCCCAGTTCCCGGTGGGTTACCGGCGGTTGACCCCATGGAACCTCGTGCGAGTTCATGTGAACGCCTAGAGGTTCGAATCCGCAGGCGCAGGCGCAGGCGCAGGCGTCGGTTGTCGGGATGGGAATTGGGCCCGTGTTCCGGCCGGGGCCGCCCTGCGGGTGCCTCCGCTTCACGAATGGTTCAGCGTGAATCGTTCAGCGCTGCTCGGGCGCGGCTTCGGGCGCCGTCCCGGGACGCGCGTAGGTGCGGCCCTTCCAGGCCGCTCCTCGCCCCCGGTAGTGCTGCACTGCGGAGTCGACGGTCATCAGGAGATAGAGGGAGGCGACGGCGGGCAGCAGCGGCGCGAGCCACAGCGGCTGGGCGTAGTGGCGCAGCATCGGCGCGTACGTCGTGGCCATCAGCAGCCACGCCGTGCCGCCGGCCGCGATCGCCGCCGCGTCGTCGCCGAGGATCCCCGCGACGAGCGCAACAGGCGGCATCAGATACACCAGTGCCAGACCGGCGACGGTTCCGAGCAGCAGCAGCGGATTGTGCCGAAGCTGCGCGTAGGCGCTGCGCGAGATCATCCGCCAGAGGTCGGCGAGGCGCGGGTATGGGCGCACGCTGTCAACCCGGTCGGCCAGACCGAGCCAGACATGGCCGCCACTGCCCTTGACCGCCTTGGCGAGCGAGACGTCGTCGATGACGGCATGCCGTATGGAGTCCGGCACCTGTGCCCGCTCGGCGGCGTCGAGCCGCAACAGCACACATCCGCCGGCCGCGGCCGCCGTCCGGGAGTTCTTTCTGCCGATCCGGCGGAACGGATAGAGCTGGGCGAAGAAGTATACGAACGCCGGAACCACGAGCCGCTCCCAGAGGCTCTGCGCGCGCAGCCGGGCCATGAGGGACACCAGATCGAACCCGCCCGTGCGCGCCGCAGCCACGAGCTCCCGCAGACTGTCGGGCCGATGCGCGATGTCGGCGTCGGTGAGCAGCAGGTACTCCGGTGCACGCGCGCGTGCCAGCCCGATGCCGTGCCGTACGGCCCAGAGCTTGCCCGTCCAGCCGGGCGGCGGCTCGCCGGGCGACGACACGGTGAGCGGCAGCCCGCCGAGCCGCTCCGCCAGGGCACGCGCGAGCTCTCCGGTTCCGTCCGAGCTGCCGTCGTCGACGAGGAACACCTCCGCGCGCCCCGGATAGTCCTGGGCGAGCAGCGACGGCAGGCTTTCGGGCAGTACGGCGGCCTCGTCCCGCGCGGGTACGACGATGCCCACCGCGGGCCACTCCCGAGGGCCCTCACGGGGCGGCAGCCGCACGTCCGTACGCCAGAAGAAGCCCTGCCCGAGCAGCAGCCACAGCCAGGCGGCCAGTGATCCGACGGCGGTCCACACAAGGGCGGTCACGCGCCGCAGTCTGCCCCACCACAGCGGGTATCGGGACCCGATCGTCTAAGGTGACCGGATGAAGATCGCGCTTGTGGACTCGGGACTCGGACTGCTCGCGGCAGCTGCGGCGGTACGCCGTCTGCGGCCCGACGCCGATCTCGTGCTGTCCACGGACCCCGACGGAATGCCCTGGGGACCGCGCACACCCGATGGCGTCGCGGACCGCGCCTTGGCCGCCGCGGAGGCGGCCGCTGCACACCGTCCGGACGCGCTGATCGTGGCCTGCAACACCGCCTCCGTGCACGCTCTGCCCGTTCTTCGCGCACGCCTTGAGCCGGATCTTCCCGTTATCGGAACCGTTCCGGCGATCAAGCCGGCGGCCGCCGGTGGTGGCCCCGTAGCCATCTGGGCGACGCCCGCCACCACGGGAAGCCCCTATCAGGGGGGCCTGATCAACGACTTCGCCTCCGGCGTCGAGGTCGCCGAGGTACCGTGCCCCGGCCTCGCCGACGCCGTGGAGGAGGCCGACGAGGCCGCGATCGAGAAGGCGATCGCCGCGGCCGCGGCGCTCACCCCTACCGATGTAACGACCGTCGTCCTGGGCTGCACCCATTACGAACTCCTCGAGGACCTCATCCGTGAGGCCCTCCAGCAACCGGACATGCCGCCGCTCGTCCTGTACGGCTCCGCAGACGCCGTCGCCGCCCAGGCGTTGCGCAGGATCGATGAGCGTCCCGCCCTCTCATCGACCGCAAGCGGCAGTCTGACCGTGTTGCTCAGCGGCCGCGAGGGGCCACTGCCCGCGACCGCCCTGACCTACGCCGAAGGCAGGCTGCTCGCGGCCGTCAGCCCCGCCTCCTGACGGAGACCGGCGACGGTCACGCTCCGCAACCCTGTGCCTTCCTTCCGGAACATGAGTAGTCTCATGCCATGAGGGACCACCCCCACGGCAAGCGGGGCAGCGCAGGCCCCCCGCCCGAGATCTGGACCGGCCGCGCAACCAACCGAGCACAGTGGCTACTCGCGACAGCGGGCCTCGCCTGTGTGGCACTGGGTATCCAGCTGGCCGTCGCCTCCCCGTGGACGTCGGGTGTCACCGCCCTGGTCATGTCCGTCGTCGGCTGCATCGCCGTGGGACTCCTCGTACTCTTCGGCACCGTGGCGTTCGTCCATGTGGCCGTGAAGGTCGACCAGGACTTCCTCGAGGTGCGGTGCGGCCACATCGGCGTCCCCCGCCGGCGCATTCCGCTTGCCGACGTGGAGCGGGCCGACTTCGTACCCAGGGTGACCCCACGGCACTGGGGCGGCTGGGGCTATCGATGGCGCCCGGAGAAGGGCACCGGTGTCATCGTGCGGCGTGGTGAGGCCGTGGTGCTCAGGCTGGGTGACGGGCACACCTTCACGATCACCGTCGACAACGCGGAGGCGGCGGTGCGGGTCATCCGCGCCCGGCTGCGCCCGACCCCCTCCGGCCCCACGCTCTGACCGACTCAGCGACTCTCCGTACAGCTGCTGTCGCTTCCGGAACGTTCCTGCACGTCGTTGAAGCCGTGCGCCAGCTCATCGCCCCACGGCCGGGACGTCGCGAGCCCGGCGAGCAGCCCCCCGCCCGCCGTCACCGTCGTGAAGCTCAGTGCGTTGCCGGCGAGGGCCGTGAGGGCCAGGGCCGTCAGAGCGGCACCGGCCGTGAGGGCGACCGGTGTGGCACGCGGCGACCACCACAACGCGTAGAGCACCCAGCAGAACACCGCGGCCAGCAGACCCAGCCCCACCACTCCCTGCTCGGCCGCCTGCTGCAGAGGCGCAGAGTGCGGCGTGCCGTCCGCGGCCAGCGTCTGGGCGAGCGTGGGGCTGAGTTCGCCGAAGCGGCCCGGCCCCACACCCAGGACCGGTTGCCGGCCGGCGAGGTCGAGCGCGTCCCGCCAGAGCAGAACCCGGTGCGGGGTGAGCTGCCCCTCCAGGGAGGCGGTGAGCCCATCCGGCAGGACGTCCTCGGTGACGGCCAAGAACAGGCCTGCCACCACGGCCGTGGCGGCCCCGAGACCCACGAGACCCAGCCCCCTGCGCCGCATCCGGCCGGCAGCGAGCGAGTACAGCAGTACACCGGCACAGGCCGCGACCCCGGCCGTCGACCCCAGCGCCGCAGCGGACACCATGATCCCGGCCGCGAGCGACCGCAGAGCCATGCGCAGCACAGGTGGCTCGGCGGCCCAGGCCGCTGAGCAGGCGGCGCCGGTGGACAGCGCGAGCAGTGCGGCGGTGGCACCGGCATCACCGAGCGGCGATGCGAGGTCCGGGGCCGGGGCGGCCTGAGGAACGGTTGCGGCGAGAAGCAGACCGGCGAGAGCAGCGGCACAGGGCGCGGCGACCGGCAGGAGCGCCCCCGTGATGCGACCGCACGCATACCCGGCGGTCACGGCGAGTACGGCGAGAAGCACACCTTCGGGCCTGCCCTGCCTGATGGCCGCGGTGACCAGGGACCACACCGCGCACGCCGCCAGCAGGACGATGCCGGCCGCGTCCGAGACATTGCGGCGCTCGCGCACACCGGGCGGACCACCGGCCGCCGCCATCCCCGTAGCACCCACCCGTCGCCCCCCGACATGTGACGGGCCCCGGCTGCCACGGCCGGAATCGGCCACGTGCCGGGGACTGGCGAACACGGTAACGGCTGAGGCACTCCTTTGTGGACACGTTGCGCAGGAACGATGCATCAATAGGGCGGAAGTGGGCCGCGGAGGCCGGTACGCCCGCATTGCGGGGGCCGAGGTCACGCGCCGTAGACTCGCCCGCGTGACCGTCACCGCCACCTCCATAGACGAGCCGGACCAGCTCGAACCGCGAGTTGAGCCCGCCTCGCGCGCATCGCGCATCGTGCGTCGGCTCGTCCCGGCCGCTACGGCAGCACTCTCCGGAGTGCTGCTGTACGTCAGCTTCCCGCCCCGAACGCTGTGGTGGCTGGCCCTGCCGGCCTTCGCCGTGTTCGGCTGGTGCCTGCGGGGCCGCACCTGGAAGGCGGGGCTCGGGCTCGGTTACCTCTTCGGGCTGGGCTTCCTGCTTCCGCTGCTCGTATGGACCGGTGTGGAGGTCGGCTCCGGACCGTGGCTGGCGCTCGTCGCCGCGGAGGCGGTCTTCGTCGCTCTGGTGGGTGCCGGCATCGCAGCGGTGTCGCGGCTGCCCCTCTGGCCGGTGTGGGCGGCCGCCCTGTGGATCGCCGGTGAGGCGGCACGCGCGCGGGTACCGTTCGGCGGCTTTCCCTGGGGCAAGATCGCATTCGGGCAGGCGGACGGGGTGTTCCTGCCCCTCGCCGCCGTGGGCGGCACGCCGGTGCTCGGCTTCGGGGTCGTACTGTGCGGCTTCGGCCTGTACGAGATGGTCCGTCAGCTGGCCGGGGCCCGCCGGGCCCGGACCGTGCACCGTGGCGCTGCGGCGGCGGCCGTGCTCACCGTGGTCGTACCGGTCGCCGCGGCCTTCGCCGCGCGTCCGCTCGTCAGCGACACGGCTGAGGACGGGTACGCGACCGTCGCCGTGATCCAGGGCAACGTGCCCCGCGCGGGGCTCGACTTCAACTCCCAGCGCCGTGCCGTGCTCGACTACCACGCGCGCGAGACCGAGCGGCTGGCCGAACGGGTCAGGGCGGGCAAGGCCGCACAGCCCGATTTCGTGCTGTGGCCGGAGAACTCCTCCGACATCGACCCCTTCCGCAACGCCGACGCGCGCGCCGTGATCGACGGGGCCGTCAACGCGATCGGCGTGCCCATCTCGGTCGGCGGCGTCGTCGAGACCGACAACGGCAAGCTCTACAACGAGCAGATCCTGTGGGACCCGCAGAAGGGCCCCACCGAGACCTACGACAAGCGGCAGATCCAGCCCTTCGGCGAGTACATACCACTGCGCTCCTTCATCAGGAACTTCAGCAGCGACGTCGACATGGTGCGGCAGGACTTCAGCCGGGGCACCAAGCCGGGCGTGTTCACGATGGCGGGCACCAAGGTGGGCCTGGCCACCTGCTATGAGGCCGCCTTCGACTGGGCGGTGCGCGACACGGTGACTCACGGCGCGCAGATGATCTCAGTGCCCAGCAACAACGCCACGTTCGACCGCAGCGAGATGACCTACCAGCAGCTCGCGATGTCGCGGATCCGCGCGGTGGAACACAGCCGGACCGTCGCGGTGCCGGTGACCAGCGGCGTCAGCGCGGTGATCATGCCGGACGGGCGGATCGTCCGGAAGACGGCGATGTTCACCGCGGACTCGCTCGTCGAGAAGGTTCCGCTGCGCTCCTCGCAGACGCCGGCGACGCGGATGGGCGTGCTCCCCGAGGTCCTGCTGGTGCTGATCGCGGCCGGCGGGCTCGGCTGGGCCGGGGCAACGGCGGTGCGCAGCCGTCGCAGCGAACTCTCGCGGTGAACCGAAGCCGAGGACGGGCATCGGACGGCAGGCCGCTAGGGTCGGCGCATGGCTACTCCTGACTTCATCCGCACGATCCGGGCCACCGCAGGACAACAGCTGCTGTGGCTCCCCGGCGTCACCGCCATCGTCCTCGACGACGAGGAGAGAGTGCTGCTCGGGCGACGCTCCGACACCCGGAAGTGGTCGGTGATCGGCGGCATTCCGGACCCGGGGGAGCAGCCGGCGGCCTGCGCCGTGCGCGAGGTGTACGAGGAGACGGCGGTACGGTGCGTCGCCGAGCGCGTCGTCCTCGTCCAGGCCCTGGAACCGGTCACGTATGCCAACGGCGACACGTGCCAGTACATGGACATCACCTTCCGCTGCCGGGCGGTGGGCGGAGAGGCGCGGGTCAACGACGACGAGTCGCTGGAGGTGGGCTGGTTCGCGGTCGACGCGCTGCCGGAGCTGAACGAGTTCGGGCTGCTGCGGATCAAGCAGGCGCTGGCTGATGACCCCACATGGTTCGACCCTATGACCTAGGGGCGAAGTATGTGGCGAGGTCACATCGGTTGAGGCGGGGGTCCTGCTTAGGGTCGGGGCATGACCGCGCCCCTCGCCCACGGCATCCCCGCTCAGGCCCTCGGAGCCCAGCCCCTCGACCTCGGCGGCCGCACCGCACTCGTCACCGGTGCCGCTGGCGGCATCGGCCGCGCCTGTGCGCTGCGGCTGGCCGCAGCGGGGGCCAAGGTGAGAGCCGTGGACCGCGACGACGCCGGCCTGGCGGAACTCGCAGGTCAGGCCGACGAGCTGCCCGGCGGTATCGAGCCGCGGGTCCTCGATCTCACCGATCTGGACGCAGCAGAGCAGGTCGCCGAGGGCACCGACATCCTCGTCAACAACGCCGGCATCCAGCTCGTCCGGCCGATCGAGGAGTTTCCGCCCGACGTCTTCCATACGGTGCTGACGGTGATGCTGGAGGCACCGTTCCGTCTCATCCGCGGTGCACTGCCCCATATGTACGGCCAAGGATGGGGCCGGATCGTCAACGTCTCCTCTGTTCACGGGCTGCGGGCCTCCGCCTTCAAGGCCGCGTATGTGGCCGCCAAACACGGTCTCGAAGGGCTCTCCAAGACCGCGGCCCTGGAAGGCGCCCCCCACGGTGTCACCTCGAACTGTGTGAACCCCGGCTATGTGCGCACCCCACTGGTCGAGAAGCAGCTCACCGACCAGGCCGCCGCACACGGTGTCCCGGAGGAGCGCGTGCTGACCGAGGTCCTGCTGCAGGACAGCGCCGTCAAGCGGCTCATCGAACCCGCCGAGGTCGCCGAGGCCGTCGCCTATCTGTGCAGCCCGCAGGCGTCCTTCGTCACTGGCGCGTCGCTGGTGATGGACGGCGGGTGGACGGCGCACTGACCGCGGCCTCGGTGGTCCGTGCGGGCGGCCGGTGGCCCTCGGTGGTCGGCGCAGCCGACCGGTGGCGGGGGGCTGAACCGGGCAGCGGCCGGGCCGACCGACACGCTGGTACGCGTCCCGCGGTCGTCCTGTGCACTGATCCGTCCGCGGTTCGAACATCCGAACGCCAGCGGGTTATCCACAGGGCTGGCGGGCCCGGACGTGCGGCAGGTAATCCTTTTGGACATGTCTCGCGATCAACTGCACTCCGCCGAAGGCACCACCGTCGGCGCGGAGGCACCGTTCCTGGAGCTCCTCGCCCGAGGAGCCTCCGCCGATGCGTACGAGCAGCCGGTGCTGCTCGCCCGCGCCGACGGGCTGCCGCCCGAGCGCATCGCCGCCCTGGAGCAGGCCAAACTGCTCGCTCTGCGCGTGCGCTCGGAGATAGAGGGGCGGCGGCGCCGCGAGGCCGAACTGTCCGCGCTCTTCGAGACCGCGCACGACCTCGCGGGTCTGCGTGATCTCGATGCGGTCCTGCAGGCCATCGTGTACCGGGCCCGTTCGCTGCTGGGCACGGACGTCGCCTATCTCAGCCTGAACGACCCGGCCAGAGGCGACACCTACATGCGGGTCACCGAAGGCTCCGTCGCGGCCCGGTTCCAGCAGTTGCGGCTGGGCATGGGGGAGGGGCTCGGCGGCCTCGTGGCCCAGACCGCCCGGCCGTATGTCACCGACGACTACTTCAAGGACGAACGCTTCCAGCACACGCACGCCATCGACACCGGTGTGCGGGACGAGGGCCTCGTGGCCATCCTCGGTGTGCCGCTCATGCTGGGAGCGCACGTCATCGGAGTGCTGTTCGCCGCGGATCGCCGCGCCCGTGTCTTCGAACGGGAACAGATCGCGTTGCTCGGCTCGTTCGCGGCCCTTGCGGCGGCGGCCATCGACACGGCGAACCTGCTGACGGAGACGCGGGAAGCGCTGGGACACCTCGAGCGGGCCAACGAGATCATCCGCGACCGCAGCGGCGTGATCGAGCGCGCCTCCGATGTGCACGACCGGCTCGCCGAACTGGTGCTGCGGGGCGGAGGAGTGCACGACGTGGCCGCGGCGGTCTCCCAGGTCCTGGACGGCACCGTGGACTTCGCCGACACGGGCACCGCTCCGGCCGAGGCCCTCGAGACGTCCCGAGCCGAAGGCCACGCCGTACGCCATGGTGATGACTGGATCGCTGCTGTCGCCGCGGGCGGTGAACTGCTCGGCGCGCTGGTGCTGCGGGGCCACCCCGGGCTCGACCCCGTGGACCAGCGCACCCTGGAACGGGCCGCCATGGTCACGTCACTGCTGATGCTCGCCCGCCGCTCGGCATCCGAAGCCGAACAGCGCGTCCGCGGTGAACTCCTCGACGACCTCCTCGATGCCCGGGATCGGGACCCGCGCGTGCTGCGGGAGCGTGCAGTCCGCCTGCGCGCCGACCTCGACGCAACGCACGTGGTCCTCGCCGCCCGCCTGGAGGCCCCGGCCGCAGATGCCGAAGAGGGGGCCGCCGGGCGCCGTCGGCTGTGGGCCGCGGCCTCCCACCTCGCTGCGACGCGGCACGGACTGGCGGCCGCGCGCGACGGCGGCACGGTTCTCCTGTTGCCACTCCGACACGGCGACACCGCGGCCGAATTGGCCCGGCGCACCGCCAGACACCTCGGCACAGCCGTCCATGAGGCGGTCACGGTCGGTGCCTCCGCCCCGGTCGAGGACCTCGCCGCGCAGCCGGACACGGTCGTGGCCGCGTATGCGGAGGCGCAGCGCTGCCTCGACGCGCTGCGTCTGCTCGACAGACCCGGCGAAGGTGCCGCCGCCGAAGACTTCGGATTCCTGGGCCTGCTGCTCTCCGACAGCCGGGACATCGCCGGTTTCGTCGACCGCACCATCGGCGAGGTCGTCGCCTACGACGCACGGCGCGGCACCGATCTCCTCCGCACCCTCGACGCCTACTTCGCCTCCGGCATGAGCCCGGCCCGTACGAAGGAGGAACTGCACGTCCATGTGAACACCGTCGCGCAGCGCCTGGAGCGCATCGCCCGTCTGCTCGGCCCGGAATGGCAGAACCCGGCCCGTGCTCTCGAGATCCAACTCGCCTTGAAACTACACCGGTTGTCAGCCGCCGTCATACCGTGACCCCCGCACGCGCCGGGGCGTGCGGGGGTCGAACGGAAACCGCGCCTTGATGCGGTCTTCGCGGTCTATGCGGTCCGGGCATCGGCAGGCGATGCCACGGCAGCCTCCTGATCGCTGCCGGGCTCCACCTGCGCCAGGTCACGGTGCCTGGTCTCCTTCGCCACGCCGACCGCGATCAGCGTCAGTACTGCTGCCGCGATCACGTAGAGCGCGATGGGGGTGGAGCTGTCGTAGTCCGCGAGCAGTGCGGTCGCGATGAGCGGTGCGGGGGCGCCGGCGGCAACGGATGCGAACTGCGCGCCGATCGAGGCGCCCGAGTAGCGCATCCGCGTCGCGAACATCTCGGAGAAGAAGGCGGCCTGCGGCGCGTACATGGCGCCGTGCAGCACGAGTCCGACGGTCACGGCGAGAAGGAGGTTCACGAAACCGCCGGTGTCGATCAGCGCGAAGAACGGGAACATCCAGAGCCCGACTCCTGCCGCGCCCAGCAGATAAACGGGCCTGCGGCCGACGCGGTCCGACAGGGCACCCCAGAGCGGAATCACCGCGAAGTGCACGGCGGATCCGATGAGTACGGCGTTGAGCGCGGTCTGCTTGGAGATGCCGGCGGACGTCGTGGCGTACACGAGGATGAAGGCGGTGATGACGTAGTAGCTGATGTTCTCCGCCATGCGTGCGCCCATGGCGACCAGGACGACCCGCCAGTGGTGGCGCAGCACGGCGACCAGCGGCAGCTTCTCCACCTCGGTGGAGTGCGCGGCGTTGCGCGCCTCGGCCTGGGCAAGCGCTGCCTTGAAAACGGGAGATTCATCGACAGAGAGACGAATCCACAGACCGGTGATCACCAGCACACCGGACAGGAGGAACGGGATGCGCCAGCCCCATGACGTGAAGGCGGCGTCCGACAACACCGCGGTCAGCAGCGACAGCACACCGGTGGCCAGCAACTGGCCGGCAGGAGCGCCGGTCTGGGGCCAGGACGCCCAGAACCCACGGCGCCTGGCATCACCGTGCTCGGACACCAGGAGCACGGCGCCGCCCCACTCGCCGCCGAGCGCGAAGCCCTGCACCAGCCGCAGCAGCGTCAGCAGCACCGGCGCCGCGCTGCCCACCGTGGCATGGGTGGGCAGCAGGCCGATCGCACATGTGGCCCCGCCCATCAGCAGCAGACTCAGCACCAGCAGCTTCTTGCGCCCGAGCCGATCCCCGTAGTGCCCGAAGACCAGTGCGCCCAGTGGCCGGGCGGCGAAGCCGACGGCATACGTGAGGAAGGACAGCAGCGTGCCGACGAGGGGATCGCGTTCGGGGAAGAAGACCGTGTTGAAGACGAGAGCGGCGGCGGAGCCGTAGAGGAAGAAGTCGTACCACTCGATGGTGGTGCCGATGAGGCTGGCGGCGACGATGCGCCGAAGGTTCGAAGGTGCTGGCGGAGCGGTTGCAGAGGCGGCCATGGTCACCACTTCCGGGCGAGGTACGGGGACGATTTCGTGTCGCACACCGTAGGAACGCCCAGGTCAGAGGCACATGTGGCGGGACACCATAGTTTCTGGCCGGGGTGTGCGCGCAGTCACCATGAGCGGCGTGTGCCGCCCCTTCCCGGTCGCGACCCCTGAAGGCGCCGCTTAGCGTGGAAGGCAAGGGCGCGTCCAGGCGTGGGACAGCACGGCGGGCGCGGCGTCTGGCGTGCCTTGGGAGGTCTCCCAGTGGGTACGGTCTCGTTCCTCCTTGTCGTGGTCGTTCTGACGGCTCTGGCTTTCGACTTCACCAACGGGTTCCACGACACGGCCAACTCGATGGCGACGTCGATCGCCACCGGGGCCCTCAGACCGCGGGTGGCCGTCGCCGTCGCGGGGGCACTGAACCTGGCGGGCGCGTTCCTGTCCACGGCGGTCGCCAAGACCATCTCCGGCGGTATCGTGGACGACGCAAGAGTGACCCTGGTGATGGTCTTCGCCGGGCTCGTCGGCGCACTCCTCTGGAATCTGCTGACCTGGTTCGCCGGGCTGCCGTCGAGTTCGTCGCACGCGCTGTTCGGTGGGCTGATCGGCGCGGTGTGGGTCGGCGCCGGCGGATCCGCGGTTCAGTTCGGGGTGATCGTAGAGAAGATCTTGATCCCTGCCGTCCTCTCGCCGCTCATCGCCAGCGGTGTGGCCGTACTGGCGACCTACTTCGCGTACGTCATCACCCGGCGGGCGGCCCCTGGCCGGGCGCAGCACGGATTCCGCAGGGGGCAGATCGGTTCGGCGTCGCTGGTGGCGCTCGCCCACGGCACCAACGATGCGCAGAAGACCATGGGTGTCATCACCCTGGCCCTTATCTCCGCCGGGTTGCTCGCCCACGGCTCCGGGCCGCCCTGGTGGGTGGTGCTCACCGCCGGGCTGGCGATCGCGCTCGGCACGTACGTGGGCGGCTGGCGGATCATCCGCACCATGGGCAAGGGGCTCACCGACATCGAGGCGCCACAGGGTTTCGCGGCCGAGACGAGCGCGACGGCCGTGATTCTCGCCTCGTCCCACATGGGATTCCCTCTGTCCACCACGCAGGTGTGCACCGGCAGCATCCTGGGCGCGGGCCTGGGACGCAGGATGGCCCGGGTGCGGTGGGGCGTGGCGGGGCGCATCGTACTGGCCTGGCTGTTCACGCTGCCCGCGGCGGGGGCCGTCGGCGGCGCGTCGGCCTGGATCGCCGGTCAAGGCACCGTAGGGGTGGCCCTGGTGGCGGCCGCCGCGGTCGCCTCGGCGGCCGGGTTCTGGGCCCTGTCGCGCCGCCGCCCCGTGACCCCGGACAACGTCAACGAACTGCCCGCCCGACTGCCCGAGCGGGCGGAGCAGTCCGCGGCGTGAGAGCCGGGCGGCTGTCGCGTCCAGCAGCGAAAGGAGGCGGGAGGCATGGACATCAACTGGGGCGACCTCGGCGGCGTGTTCGGCGTGAGCCTCGGGATCACGCTGCTCACGGTCGTGCTGTTCTCCCTCGGCATCGCCGTCTGGCCCGGTGGCGACGGCGGAGAGCGCGCCCGCGGCGGCAACCGGCCGACCGCCATCGTGGCAGCGGTGCTGTGCTTCGGCGCGTGCCTGGCGGTCGCCGCCTACGGGCTCGCGCTGATCGTCGACGGTTGACGAGATGACCGCCGGGACCGTGGCAGGGCCCGTACTTGCCCCGTCCCTGCAACAATGCGCACGCGCACCCCGACGGGCTGACGTCCGAGCTCTACGGGGTTGCCGGCGTTGCCCCGGTCAGGTCCGTCACCCCCGAGGCCGCCAGCACCGTTGCGAGTGAGGAGCCGGGTTCGACGCGGTAGTCCTCGCCCATCACCAGCCGGTGCGCGGCGAGGATGTGGTCGCGGGTGGCGGCGGCCGCGGCGCCCGCGTCCCGGCGTTCGCAGGCCTCCAGGATGACTGCGTGGTGCTTCCCGGCCGGGCTGTGCCGCAGATCGAAGTGCATGCGGATGCGCTCGGCCTGGTCGGCGAGGCTCTCGATGTCGCGCACCAGGACCGGGGATTCCGTGCGCTGGTAGAGGGCCATGTGGAAGCGGCGGTTGAGTTCGTTGAACTTGCGCTGAGGGTGTGCGCCGGCCAGTGCCGCGCCCAACTGCTCGTGCGCGGCCCGCATCACGGCGAGATCCTCGTCCCGCAGTCTCGGTACGGCGATCTGTGCCGCGAAGCTCGCCGAGCAAGTCGCGCACCTCGTCGTCGGTGACGGTTTCGACGACGGCGTCCACCAGGGTCCGATGATCGACGCCGACGCCGTGGCCAAGGTGGAGTCCCACGTGGCGGACGCGGTCGCCCACGGGGCCGTCGTCCTGCACGGCGGAAATCGCCATGCGCGAGGCGGGTTCTTCTACGAGCCGACCGTCCTGACCGGCGTCACCGCCGCCATGGCCGTCACCCGTGAGGAGACGTTCGGCCCGGTGACGCCGCTGATCCGGTTCACCGAAGAACAGGACGCGATCCGCAGCGCCAACGACACCGAATTCGGCCTCGCCGCTTACCTGTTCGCCCGGGATGCCGAACGCATCTGGCGAGTCGGCGCCGCCCTGGAAGCGGGCATGGTCGGCATCAACACCGGACTGATCTCGAACGAGGTCGCGCCCTTCGGCGGCATCAAGGAGTCGGGGATCGGCGGCGAGGGCTCGGTCTACGGCATCGAGGAGTTCCTGGAACTCAAGTACCTCGCCTGGGAAGGCGCGCACACCACCCACCCCTGACCGACTCCCTCATCGAAGCAGGAGCACCTCATGGCCCGCTACACCCGATCCGAAGCCCGGGAATGGGCGCGCGAGAACCTCGTCGGCGTCGTGAACTGCACCATCCCGTCCTTCACCGGCGACCTCAAGCGCATCAACGAGAGGGCGATCCGCCACGACACCCGGCTCGCCGTCGAACACGGCTTCGCGGGCACCCTCGGTGTCTCGGAAGTCGCCATCCAGCTCCCCGAGTACCTGGACTTCCTCCAGATCATCAAGGACGAGGCCGGCGACCGGCTGCTGCTCACCCACCACGCCAGCTGGAGCACCCTGGAGCAGAACATCGAGGCCGTGAAGGGGGCGGAGGGGGCGGGCGCGGAACTCGTCCTGCTCTCCTACCCGCCGAACTTCTACCCCGAGACCGAGCAGGAGATCTACGACTACACCAAGGCCGTCTGCGACGCGACGAACGTGGCGGTCATGCTCTTCCCCGTGTACCTGTGGGGCTTCAGCCCGCGCATCCACCCCTCCGACATCCCCGTACGCCTGATCCGCCGCCTCATCGACGACTGCCCCAACATCGCCGCGATCAAGGCCGAGGGCGGCTTCCCCAGCATCCAGAGCGTCATCGAGTGCCACCGTCACTTCGGCGACGAGGTGGTCATCTCGACGCCCATCGAGGGCGAGCCGATCGCGCCGGCGCAGATCATGCCGCTCCAGTTCTCCGCCACCAGCGACCACGAGTACTACGGCACGATGATCCCGCGCGTCTTCCAGCTGCTGCGGGAGGGCGAGTACGACGACGCCGCCGACGTCTACTGGCAGCTGCACCCCGCCCGCAAGATCAAGGCGGGTCTCGCCCCGGCGCTGCACGGCGGTGCGTTCATCAACCGGCAGGTGTGGAAGTTCCAGGGCTGGCTTCAGGGCTACAACGGCGGCTCGCTCCGCCAGCCCACCCAGCGCATCCACGACGCCCAGATGACCGCCCTGCGCAAAGGCCTGATCGACGCCGGACTCGAACCGAACATGGACCCCTTCCGCGAGTTCTTCATCGGCCGCAACCCGGTCTGACAAGGACGGCTGCCACGGCGGCGCGTTGTGCCTCGGGCAGAGCAGGTGGGCCGCCGATGTGCCTCTCATCCCGCCTTCGTCCCCGCCGACCTCGGGATATCCGCGCTGCTCAGGGTCATGGGGCCGGCGGTGAACGCGCACAGCCGGACGCGTTTGCGGGATGAGGAGGGCAGTTGGAGGGCGGTGTGGCCGGGCGGGGCGATGACGTACCGCGCGGTGTGGTGCGCGGCGAGGGTGGTGGGACCGGAGACGAGGGTCCAGTAGCGGGAGATGCCCTGACCGATGCCGATGGAGAAGTGGGGGACGAGGGCGCGGCCGGTGCTGTTGGCGGCGGCGAAGGCGATGCGGGTGACCGTGCGATGTGCGCGATCGGTCGTGTGAACCGCTGAGATGGTGAAGCGGAGGGGCGGGGGGTCCGCGGCCGCGACCACGGTGCAGGTCAGCGCGGGGGCCAGCAGGGCGAGTGTGAGAAGGGCGGCACGGGGGCGGCTGTGCCGGACGACGGACATACGGGGCTGCCAGGCGCGGGCGAAGGAGGCGGCGGGGGCGGTGACGGCGGCGGCGAGCCAGAGGGGGGTCATCAGGAGGTAGTAGCCGTCCTGGGAGCGGGTGGCGAAGTAGAAGACGCACCAGGGCAGAACCGTGGCGGCGGGGCCGAGACGGCGGATGAAGAGGACGAAGAGGGCGAGCAGGGCGGCGGCGAGCAGGGTGCTCGCGTAGGAGTAGTAGTCGAGCAGCCCGCTGCCGTCGGTGAAGTACAAGGAGATACCGACGACGCCCTGGCCGTGGACGATGGCGCCCTGGGTGAGGAGCAGGGCGATGCCGGAGAGCCAGGCGCGGGGATCCTGGGCGATGAAGTAGGCGTTGACGGCCAGCCAGGTGAGGACGGCCGTGGCGGTGTAGCGGGCGGTGACGGCCAGGGCCTGGCGGTGGCCCAGCTCGCCACGGCGCACGGCGTAGATGCCGGCGACAAGGAAGGGGGTGAGGAACCAGGGGAGCTGCTGGGCCGCGCAGGCGGCGCCGAGGCAGACGGCGCGGACCAGTCCGGAGCGGCCGAGACGGCCGCCGGCGCCGGTCGAGGGCCAGCGGACGACGACGGGAACGAGGAGGGCCAGGGCGACGATGGCGGGGTAGCCGAGGCGGGCGTAGTTGGGGATCAGGCCGAAGCCGAGGCAGACGGCCGTGGCGGCGGAACGCCAGGGGGCGGGGAGGAGTACCCACAGCGCCACGGTGCCCACGATGCAGGCGGCGGTGCTGACCAGGGTGGCCGCGCTGGTGGCGTGGAGAACGGCGTAGACCGGGGCGGTGAGGAGGACGGCGAGGGGCGGATAGCCGTAGGTGGTGTCCATGCCACCGTCGGCGGTGGGGGTGACGGCCACGCTCGGGTGCCCGTTGAAGAGCCAGGGCCAGGACTGGCCGTAGACGAGGTGACCGCGGATGAGTTCGTGGGCGGCCTGGGTGGTGAGGACGGCCTCGTCGCTGCCGGCGTGGTCGGCGACGTAGCCGCAGAGCATGATGACGATGCCGAGGACGAGGACGCCGAAGTCGATGCGGGAGAGGTTCTTGGCGCTGCGCACGACGAGAGTGAGCACGCCGAAGGAGAGGATCCCGGCGTAGCAGAGGGAGACCACGGCGGCCACCGGCGGGTGGGTGGACATGTCGCCGCCCCACACGGTGCGTGTGCCGATGAACATGCTGATGACGGCGAGAAGCGTGAGGACACGGTGCCATGGCTGCGGCACTGCGGGGGAAGCGCCTGCGCTGACACGAAGGGTGTCGCGGTCCGCGCGGAAGGCGGGCGCGGCCTGCGGTGGCGGGGCGGCCTGGGCCGTCTGGGTCATGGGTCGGTTGGCCTTTCCCGTGGGGAGACATCCTCATCGCCGTCTCTGTGGACCGGTGCCGGCAGCCAGCGCGTCCGGCATCTGGACAGATGCGGATCTATGGGGTGTCGTTCCACCGGAAGGAGGCCGGGCAGGTGAACAACTGGTGAGAAACGAGGCCGGGACGCCCGACTTGCTGATGGCGCGCTTCGAGAGGGCCCACGGGAGCCGTCGCCGATGACGCCCGAAGCGGTGGTCGTGCACAGAGCGTCACCCGTCACCCGCAGCCACCGGGCAGCGACAGTCGCGGCGCCGGTCGGCAGCCGATCCCCTGCGGTCCCGCTGTGCCTCGTCCCGCCACCACTGGCCCGCCCGTGACACGCCCCAAGGCCACCGCCCGGACAGTGCGTCACGTCGTCACCAGGGGAGTCCGCCTGGTGCAGCACCAAACTGGAACGACTCCTTATCTTGAACTCTTCGTGTTTATGAGGGTAGGTTCGTAGTCATGACCGCAGCTCACCCGACCATCGCCGAGGAGCTGCGCGGTGCCGGCCTGCGAGTGACGGCCGCCCGCGTCGCGCTGCTCCAGACCGTCCGGCACGGTGACCACCTCGGCGTCGAGGCGATCGCCTCCGGGGTGCGTGATCGTGTAGGCCATATCTCTCTTCAAGCCGTGTACGAGGCCCTCCACGCACTCACCGCGGCGGGACTCATACGTCGCATCGAACCGTCCGGCAGCCCGGCCCGGTTCGAGGGGCGCGTCGGCGACAACCACCACCACATCGTGTGCCGGTCGTGCGGTGTCGTCGCCGACGTCGACTGCGCGGTCGGCGAGGCGCCCTGCCTGACCGCGGCCGAGGACCACGGCTTCTCGATCGACGAGGCCGAGGTCATCTACTGGGGCCTGTGCCCCGACTGTTCCACCGCCCGCAGTTCCTGAGCATCGCTATCCCCCCAAGTCCGGAAGGATTCCCATGTCTGAGAACCCCGATGCGATCGTCACAGACGCAAAGACGGAGGGCGGCGGTGGCTGCCCGGTCGCGCACGGGCGCGCCCCGCACCCGACTCAGGGCGGCGGCAACCGTCAGTGGTGGCCGGAGCGACTGAACCTCAAGATCCTCGCCAAGGACCCCGTTGTCGCGAACCCGCTCGGTGCGGACTTCGACTACGCAGAGGCGTTCCAGTCCCTCGACCTGGCGGCCGTGAAGCGGGACATCGCCGAGGTGCTGACCAGCTCGCAGGACTGGTGGCCCGCCGACTTCGGCAACTACGGCCCGCTGATGATCCGTATGGCCTGGCACAGCGCCGGCACCTACCGCATCAGCGACGGCCGCGGTGGTGGCGGCCGCGGGCAGCAGCGCTTCGCGCCGCTGAACAGCTGGCCGGACAACGGCAACCTCGACAAGGCCCGTCGTCTGCTGTGGCCGGTCAAGAAGAAGTACGGCCAGTCCATCTCCTGGGCCGACCTCATGATCCTCACGGGCAACGTCGCGCTGGAGACGATGGGCTTTACGACCTTCGGCTTCGGCGGCGGCCGCGCCGACGTCTGGGAGGCCGACGAGGACGTGTACTGGGGTCCCGAGACCACCTGGCTCGACGACCAGCGCTACACCGGCGACCGTGAGCTGGAGAACCCGCTCGGCGCCGTCCAGATGGGCCTCATCTACGTCAACCCGGAGGGCCCGAACGGCAACCCGGACCCGATCGCCGCGGCCCGCGACATCCGCGAGACGTTCCGCCGCATGGCGATGAACGACGAGGAGACCGTCGCCCTGATCGCCGGTGGCCACACCTTCGGCAAGACCCACGGCGCCGGCCCGGCCGACCACGTCGGCAACGACCCCGAGGCCGCCTCCATGGAGGAGCAGGGCCTGGGCTGGAAGTCCACCTACGGCACCGGCAAGGGCGGCGACGCCATCACCTCCGGTCTCGAGGTCACCTGGACCACCAAGCCCACCCAGTGGAGCAACGACTTCTTCGACATCCTCTTCGGCTACGAGTGGGAGCTCACGCAGAGCCCCGCCGGCGCCAACCAGTGGGTGGCCAAGGACGCCGAGGCGATCATCCCCGACGCGCACGACTCGTCGAAGAAGCGTCTGCCTACGATGCTCACCACCGACCTCTCGCTGCGCTTCGACCCGATCTACGGTGAGATCTCGCGCCGCTTCCACGAGAACCCGGACCAGTTCGCAGACGCCTTCGCCCGCGCCTGGTACAAGCTGACCCACCGTGACCTGGGCCCGAAGTCGCTGTACCTCGGCCCGGAGGTCCCGGAGGAGACCCTGCTGTGGCAGGACCCGCTGCCCCAGGCCGAGGGCGAGGCCGTCGACGCCGCCGACATCGCGGCCCTGAAGGCCAAGCTCCTCGACTCGGGCCTGACGGTCTCGCAGCTGGTGTCGACCGCGTGGGCCTCGGCGTCCACCTTCCGCGGCAGCGACAAGCGCGGCGGTGCCAACGGCGCCCGTATCCGCCTGGAGCCGCAGCGCGGCTGGGAGGTCAACGACCCGGACGAGCTCGCCCAGGTCCTGCGCGTCCTCGAGGGCGTCCAGGCCGAGTTCAACTCCGGCGCCAAGAAGGTCTCCCTGGCCGACCTGATCGTCCTCGGCGGTGCCGCCGCGGTCGAGAAGGCCGCCAAGGACGCCGGTTTCGACGTGGAGGTCCCCTTCACGGCGGGCCGCGTGGACGCGACCGAGGAGCACACCGACCCGGAGTCCTTCGCCGCGCTGGAGCCCTCCTCGGACGGCTTCCGCAACTACCTCGGCAAGGGCAACCGCCTGCCGGCCGAGTACCTGCTGCTCGACCGCGCCAACCTGCTCACCCTGAGCGCCCCCGAGCTGACCGCCCTCGTCGGTGGCCTGCGCGTCCTCGGCGCCAACCAGGGCGGCTCGACGCACGGTGTCTTCACCGAGACCCCGGGCACGCTGACCAACGACTTCTTCGTCAACCTGCTCGACCTGGGCACGACGTGGAAGTCCACCTCGGAGGACCAGACCACCTTCGAGGGCCGTGACGCCGCCACGGGCGAGCTGAAGTGGACCGGCACCCGTGCCGACCTCGTCTTCGGCTCCAACTCCGAGCTGCGCGCCCTCGCGGAGGTCTACGCGAGCGACGACGCGAAGGAGAAGTTCGTGAACGACTTCGTCGCGGCGTGGGTCAAGGTCTCGAACCTGGACCGGTTCGACCTCAGCTGATCAGACGTCCAGGCCGGCCCTGCACAGGGCCGGCCTGGACGTTTCTCAGTGCGAAGATCCGGATCCCAGTGCAAAGTATCCGGATCTCAGTGCGAAGCATCCGGACTCCACTGACGGGTGACCCGTCTCCTGATGTCCGAACCGTCCTGCGCGGCGTCGGCCGCGGCTCCGAAGTAGTCGCCGCCCTTGCGCCTGACGTCGTCGGTTCCCCACGCCCTGCCGCCGGCGGTCGGCAGCTTGGCCATCCGCGGTATGTGCTTGGAACAGTGGATGTAGGCCTCCTCGACCTCGATCTCGACCCAGGCCTGGGGGCGGCGGCCGGGTACCGGATCGTGGGGGAGGGCCGGGTACACGGTGCGCATGTCGTCGTCGGAGACGAGGCGGGCGGTGCCGTTGACGTGCAGGCCTATCCGATCGCGGACGAAGTCGATCATCAGGATGCCGACATGGGGGTTTTCGAGGATGTTGCCGAGGCTCGCCATGACACCGTTGCCGCGGTACTCGGGGTACGCCAGCGAGCGTTCACCGAGCACCTGAAGGAAGCCCGGCGGCCCGGCGCGGAACGTGTTGTCGCACTCGCCACGCGCGTCGGACGTGGCGAGGAAGAACATCTCCTGGCGCGCCACGAACTCACGCATCCGCGAGTTGAGCCGGTCGAGCACCTGCTCCTCGTAGAATCGGTCGGCTCGGGCGATCGTGCTCAACTCCTGCTGTATCCGGTGCTCCCCGTGGCTTCCGGGCCGGTCTGCGCGCTCATCGTGGTGCAACGATTCTCCTGTGACGGGCTTGCGAAGGCAGTGGTGTCTCGAAACGGAACGCGAGGAACCGACAAGCGATCCCTGCCGACGTGGACGGCCTGGCCGCTGTCGCGCTCACTGTCTGGGCCTGCCGGTTGCGCGCCCCGTGCCCGGTGGTCTTCGGAGAGGTCGTCGCCGGGCTCTGCGGCGGCCGTCGACCGGCACCCGGATGGCCGGCTGCGTCAGGTGGGGGGCTTGCAGCTCAATGCGCGGTCTCCCAGATTGATGCTGTCTGACGGGGTTGCGGGATGGCGATATTTTCAGGAGTTCGACCCGACCCCGGAGGGCAGGCAGACAGTGTAGGGGATGAGGCAGGCGGCGTCGCCCGGCGTCTGTCGCTCGATCTGCTTCTGCCTGTCGGCGAGTTGCCGACCAGTGGGTTCGCCGGTGACATGGCTCCGCAGTTGCCGTTGCCCGTGTCGGCCGATGAATGCCGACGGGGCGGCAACCGGACGCCGATAGGCACCGGTTGCCGCCCCACCGCCCCGCTTGGCGGGACACAGGATCGGACGCTCAGCCCGGGTCAGACCGCCGGGGCCGGGTAGGTCGGGTACTCCACCCCGGAGACGTGCTGGACGACTCGGATGACCTGGCAGGAGTAGCCGAACTCGTTGTCGTACCACAGGTAGAGGATCGCGTTGTCGCCCTCGACCTTGGTGGCGCCCGCGTCGACGATCGAGGCGTGGCGCGAGCCGATGAAGTCGCTCGAGACCGCGTCGGGGGCGCTGATGAAGTCGATCTGGCGCTTGAGCGGCGAGGCCAGCGACACGTTGCGGAGGTAGTCGAGGACCTCCTCACGCGTGGTCTGGCGTGCGAGCTGCAGGTTGAGGATCGCGATCGAGACGTCCGGCACGGGGACGCGGATCGAGCTGCCGGTGATCCTCGCCTTGAGGTCGGGCAGCGCCTTCGCGACCGCGGAGGCCGCACCGGTCTCGGTGATGACCATGTTGAGCGGCGCCGAACGGCCACGTCGCTCCGACTTGTGGTAATTGTCCAGCAGGTTCTGGTCGTTCGTGAACGAGTGGACGGTCTCCACGTGGCCGCGCAGGACGCCGTACTCGTCCTCCATCGCCTTCAGTGGAGGCACGATCGCGTTGGTGGTGCAGGACGCGCAGGACAGGATCTGCTCGTCGGGCTTGATCATGTCGTGGTTGACGCCGTGCACGATGTTGGGGACGTCGCCCTTGCCCGGCGCGGTCAGGACGACCTTGTCGATGCCGGGACGCAGGTGCTGCGACAGGCCTTCCCGGTCACGCCACTTGCCGGTGTTGTCGATGAGGATGGCGTCCTTGATGCCGTACGCCGTGTAGTCGACCTCCGACGGGTCGTTGGCGTAGATCACCTTGATCGCGTTGCCGTTGGCGATGATCGTGCTGTTCGCCTCGTCGACGGTGATCGTGCCCTGGAACTGGCCGTGGATGGAGTCGCGGCGCAGGAGCGAGGCGCGCTTGACGAGATCCTCGCCGGCCCGGCCGCCGCCCCCGCGGACGACGATGGCGCGCAGCCGCAGTCCGTTGCCGGAGCCGGCCTTCTCGATCAGCAGGCGGGCCACGAGGCGGCCGATGCGGCCGAAACCGTAGAGCACGACGTCGCGTCCCGCGCCGCCCTCGAGCTTGTTGGCACCCGTGGCGCCGGCGACGGCCTCGGCGGTGAACTCCTCCACTGACAGGCCACGGTCGTCGGCGCTGTAGGTCGCGGCGAGCATGCCGATGTCGATCTGGGAAGGACCGAGATCGAGCGTGGTGAGAGCCTGCAGGAACGGCAGCGTCTCGGTGACGGAGAGTTCCTCGCCGGCGATCTGCCGGGCGAATCGGTGGGTCTTGAGGATGCTGACGACCGACTTGTTCACCAGGGAGCGGCTGTGAAGAAGGACCGTGACGTCCCGCTCCCTGTGCAGCTTCCCGATGATCGGGATCATCGACTCCGCGATCTCCTCGCGGTTCTTCCAGTTGGTGAACGAGTCCTCGATGACAGTCACAAGTTTATCTTTCGAGCTAGGCGGCGCTCATATGCTAACCCCTCACTACTTTGATCGATCAAACGGTGTCGCTTGAGTGGGGTGCCGTGAGCGGGTGCCTTGGCCGTACCGGGGCAGGAACGGCCGCCACGCGGGGCGCCGGCGACGACGGCGGTGTTCGCCGACGCCGCACGGGCGCCGGCGAACACAGGCCGTCAGCCCACGAGTGGCAATGCGGTGCGGGCCACGGGCGAGAGCAGTTCGGCGGCCACCGCCTCGCCGGTGTCCGCGTCGACGACGGCGACCCGGACGGCCGGTTCGGCCGTCGTGTCCGTGCTCGCCGCCGCGTCCAGCGCGAAGAGCACGGCGACCGGCCGGGCCGCGTCGCCCTCCTCGTACACGCCGGTGAACTGCAGGATGCGCCAGCCGTCCTCGTCCCAGTGGTCCACCAGGCCCGACCGTACGACGGGCGAGGTGGCCTGCCAGGCCAGCGAACGTTCCAGGAGCTCGACCGTGGCCGCGACCGGAATGCCGGAGCCCTCCCCGCCGCCGGAGTTGAACGGATGGCCGAGCAGGCGCAGCCGGAACCGGCGCAGCGGCAGCCGCCACCACCGGTCGAGGTCCGCCGAGAGTCCCACCAGCACGGCCGAGGACACCAGCAGGAAGCCCACTGAGGCGAACGGCTGTTCCTCGATCACGGTCCACCAGGACTGCGCCACACCGTCCGCCGCCGTACTGCCCCCTGCTGTCCCGGCTGTACCGCGAGCGCCGACTGCCGACACCGCCCCACCTGCCAGCACCGCGGAGGCGCGGGCGAAGGCTCGCCAGGTGATCGGGGCGTCGTCGCTCGCGGAACAGCCGCAGGACGATTCGGGGGCGGTGGCCCGGGCCCGGGCGAGGTAGCCGAGGAACCCGGCCCCGAGGGCGGCAGCCGCGACTCCCGGCGCCGCGGCCGTTGCTCCCGCTTCCGCCGAGGGAAGCAGCGCAGGCGCGACGAGCAGGCCGACGGCGACGACCAGTTCGGCCGCGCCCACGGCGCGCAGTACGAGCACCGTCCGTTCGCTGCTGCGCAGCATGCGGGCGAGCGCGGTCTTGGGCGCCTGCCGGACGGTGCCGCGGCCGAAGAGCTTGACCGCGCCGGTCCATCCGAGCAGACCGGCCAGGACCAGCGGGACCAGAGCGGGGACCAGCCCCGATGCCGGCGTCGGAGCCAGACCTGAGGTCAGTGAGTCCATCTCTCCCCCTGCCCGCTCAAGTCCCGACGGCGATGCGCACGACGTCGACGGTGTCGTCGGACGGCCGCCACGCGCCCAGGACCTGGGCGTGCTGTCCGATGCGCAGCTGGGAGAGATCGGAGGTGAGGGCCCGGCCGGCGTACGAGGCGTTGGTGGTGGCCGGGACGACGTTGCCGACGATCTCGTGGCTGCCGTGGGCGAAGTGCAGCCGGTTCTTCCCGATACCACGGATCGTGGTGGCCATGTTGACGATGTTCACCCACACGGCGTCGGCGGCGACGCTGCCGTCTGGCATCGGGACTCCACGCGCGTAGAGACCGTCGCCGGCCTCGATCGCGTCAGCGGTGGTGGGCTCCACCTTCCAGATGCTGGTGGCGTTGGTCAGCTGGACGCGCGCTCGGTCGCCGTGGGAGCCCAGGATGTGCAGCACGCTGCCGTCGATCCGGACGATCCGCCCCTCCACGAACGAGGACTTGGCGAACGCCGGGTCGAGAGAGGGCTGGGGCGCGGCGAAGGCGGCGTCGGCGTCGATGCCGCCGAGTGCGGTCGCGCCGACGATGGTGGCGCCGCCGACGACGGCGCCCGTGAGGAAGCGCCGGCGGCCGACGCCGCCGGGTATGCCCTGGCGAGCGGTCATGTCGTGACGCCCCCTCACTCGTAGATGTAGACCGGCAGCATGCCGGAGCTGAGGCTGCCGATGGCCGAGAACGCCGCGGGCGTGAGGTCCAGCACGCGGTTGGTGCGGCACACGCCGTTGCAGCAGGTGGCCTCGCCGCACCAGGACTTCGTGCGCGGGCCGCAGTCGGTGATGGTGATGCACACGGTGGCGCCCGAGCACTGGTGTCTGATGTTCATGACCGAGCCGCAGCCGCGCCGCGGGATGTTCTCGCCGCACAGGTCGGGCCGGGTGATGTCCCAGCACGCCTGCGAGGCGTTGGGCCATGCGCCGTGGTACGAGGCGGACTTGCAGGTTCCGCAGGCGCCGCCGCCCGCGCTGCTGCACGGACCCCAGGCGTTCCCACAACAGAACCAGCTGGTCTCGCCGGCCCACAGGCTGGTCGTTCCGCAAGCCATGGTGCGTTCCCTTCCGGAAGGCGCGCTTTTGGCGCGCGCATGACAAATCGCGCCTGCGCATCAACCCTGTGAGGGAAGATGCGCAGGAGAGCAGGGGGAATGCTGTGCGGTACAAGCACACCTATGATGCGCACCACCGCGCCGCCCCGCTAGAGGGCCTCGCACGAAGTGCGCTACGCGCGTCCACCGTTCCTTCGCCGGCTGCCGCTGGAGGGCGAGGCGGGCGACGGCTCCGCCTCGTCAGTGCTGCCCGGCGGTGGGATTCTGGTGGAGGTAATGACGTGTCCGCCGAGGAGACTCGGGAGGGCCGATGGGACGGGACGTCCCGGCGCTGGTGTTCACGCGTGAGGACCGCCGCCGGTACCGGATCAAGATGCAGGAGTGCCTCGACGCGTTCGCGCAGATGCTGCGCGAGTCGCGGTTCGAGTCGGAGCGGCCCCAGGTCGGCTTGGAGATCGAGCTCAACCTGGTGCATGACAACGCCGAGCCGGCGATGTGCAACAGGGATGTGCTCGAGGCGATCGCGGACCCCGCCTGGTCCACCGAGCTGGGCCGGTTCAATCTGGAGATCAACATTCCGCCGCGACGGCTGACGGCCGGCGGGCCCGACGCGTGGGAGGCCGAGATCCGGAACGCTCTCGACCACGCCGACGACCGGGCCGCGACGGTCGGCGCGTATCTGATCATGGTCGGCATCCTGCCCACGCTGCGCCAGTCGGACGTCGGCGAGGCGGCGCTGTCGGAGAACCCGCGCTACCGGCTGCTGAACGAGCAGGTGTTCGCCGCGCGCGGCGAGGATCTGCGGATCGAGATCGACGGTGTGGACCGGCTGCGGACCTACGCGGACACCATCACCCCCGAGGCCGCGTGCACCAGTACGCAGTTCCACCTGCAGGTGTCCCCGGAGGAGTTCGCCGACTACTGGAACGCGGCCCAGGCCGTCGCGGGCGTCCAGGTGGCGCTGGCCGCCAACGCGCCGTTCCTGTTCGGCAAGGAACTGTGGGACGAGACCCGCATCACCCTGTTCGAGCAGGCCACAGACACCCGCCCGCAGGAGATCAAGGTGCAGGGTGTCCGGCCCCGCGTGTGGTTCGGAGAGCGGTGGATCACCAGCGTCTTCGACCTCTTCGAGGAGAATGTGCGCTACTTCCCTGCGCTGCTGCCGATCTGCGACGAGCAGAACCCCAAGGAGACGCTGGAGCGCGGGGACATCCCCGAGCTCTCCGAGCTCACCCTGCACAACGGCACGATCTACCGCTGGAACCGCCCCGTCTACGCCGTAGCGCACGACAAGCCGCATCTACGGGTGGAGAACCGCGTGCTCCCCGCGGGCCCGACGGTCGCCGACACCCTCTCCAACGGCGCCTTCTACTACGGGCTCACCCGGGCCCTGGTGGAGGAGGACCGGCCGGTCTGGTCACGGATGTCGTTCTCGGCTGCGGAGGAGAACTTCCACACGGCGGCGCGGCACGGCATCGACGCACGGCTGTACTGGCCCGGAATGGGGGAGGTCCCGGCGCCCGAACTCGTTCTGAGGCGCCTGTTGCCGCTCGCGCACCGGGGTCTTGAGCTCTCGGGAATGGACGCGGCGTGGCGGGAGCCGCTGCTCGGCATCATCGAGCAACGGTGCGTCACCGGGCGTAACGGCGCTGTGTGGCAGCGGGAGATGTACCACCGGATCGACGACTCGTTCCACGTCGGCCACCACGAAGCGCTGCGGCGGATGACGCAGCAGTACATGGACTACATGCATCTCAACGCACCCGTCCACACCTGGCCGGTCGACTGAGGCCGGCCGCGCCCGCGGCCGAACCGCCAGGGCGGAAGGCGCTCGGCCGTCACGGATCCTTGGTCACGGGCGGAAGGTAGGCGCCCTCCAGCGTGCGGTCCCACCAGGCGCGGGTCTTCCGCAGGGCGCGCCGGCCGGTGAAGCGGTAGCTGTAGAGCTGGGCGCGGATGTAGGTGGGAGGAGCGGTGGGGAAGGGATTGCCGCGCAGGAGTTTGAGGGTGACGGAGTCGTTGTCGAGCAGCCGCCCGATGAACGGCGCGAACCACGACAGGGCGTAGAGGGGTGAGAGCGCGGCGAACCACATCTGCCAGTCGAGACGCAGGTGGTACGGGGCCACCTGTGGCGGGAGTCCGCGCACGTCCACGGGCTTGCCCTTGAAGCGGTACTCCTTCCACACGGTGCCGTCGGTGATCTCGGGCTCGTCCGTGCCCTCGATCACGACCTCGTAGCGGACCCGGCTGACGCTGCCGAAGGCGCCGTAGGTGTTGACCAGGTGGAGCGGGTTGAAGGAGAAGTTCATCATCTGGCGGCGTGAGAGCAGGTTGCGGACCGGCCAGTAGCTGAGCACGGCCACCAGTGCGCTGACGGCGAGCACCACGCCCTCGTACCACGCCGGTGTGGCGGGAAAGGCGGGAGGAGCGGGCAACGGTAGGACTTTCGCGGCGTATCCTCCCTCGATCGCGGGCAGCGCGAGCACGATGGTCAGCCAGTTCAGCCAGGCGAAGTTGCCGGACGCGACGAGCCACAGCTGCGTGAGGACGATGACCCCGGCCGCCACACCGGCGACGGGCTGCGGCGTGAGCAGCGCGACGGGAGCCCCGAGCTGCGCGACGTGGTTCGCCGCGACCTCCACCCGGTGCACCGGCCGGGGCAGGCGGTGGAAGAACCAGCTGAGCGGGCCGGGCATCGGCTGGGTCTCGTGGTGGTAGTAGAGGCAGGTCAGATCGCGCCAGCACCGGTCGCCGCGGATCTTGATCAGCCCGGCACCGAACTCCAGCCGGAACAGCAGCCAGCGGAGCAGCCACAGCACCAGGACCGGCGGCGCCGTGCGCTCGTTGCCCAGGAAGATCGCCAGGAAACCGGCCTCGAGCAGCAGCGACTCCCACATGTACGCGTACCAGGTCTGCCCGACATTGACGATGGACAGGTACATGACCCAGAGGGCGGCCCACATCAGCAGGGACGCCCACAGGGGGACGAGGTCGCCCGCCCCCGCGGCCAGTGCGGCGGACAGCGCCACGCCCGTCCACGCGACCAGCGCGAAGAAGCGGTCCGAGTAGTGGACGTAGAAGATGCTGGGCGACTGCCGGAAGGGGACGGCCGCCACGAACCGCGGGACGGGAAGCAGCCCGCGCTCACCGATGAGCGCCCGGAACTGGTTGACCGTGCTGAGGAACCCGACGAAGTACAAGGCGGCCAGGCCGCGCTGAAAGCCGAGCCGGCCCAGCCAGTAGTCCACGTCCGTGAACCATTCCACGGCACTCCTCCTGGAGCGGCCCCGCGGCCCGCCACCGCCCGCCGAAGCGCGACGGTTACATGGCCATGTCGCCGCTCGGGTACCCGTGCGGCGTCCGTACACGCTCCGTCGGCGGCAGGCCGGGACGGCGGCCCCAGCCGTCGGAACGCCCTGTTCACCGCGGGTTCTCCAGTGCCTTGACCGCCGGTCCTCCAGCCCGCCGCACAGGTTTGCGCTAAGGATTCTTGACTTGAGGCGACTCAGGATTTACCACGGGTGTTGAAGGGTGTCTGCGTGCCGCAGGTGTGAGCGCGTGCAGGAGGGAGATCTGACATGGCACGGGCAGTCGGTATTGACCTCGGGACGACCAACTCCGTGGTGAGCGTGCTGGAGGGCGGCGAGCCCACTGTCATCACCAACACCGAGGGCGCCAGGACCACGCCGTCGGTCGTGGGCTTCGCCAAGGGCGGCGACGTGCTGGTCGGCGAGATCGCCAAGCGCCAGGCGGTCACCAACGTGGAACGTACGGCCCGGTCGGTGAAGCGCCACATGGGCGACGCGCAGTGGCGATTCCCGGAGTCCGGCGACATCGACGGCAAGAGGTACACCGCCCAGGAGATCTCGGCCCGGGTGCTGCAGAAGCTGAAGCGGGACGCGGAGGCGTACCTGGGCGAGGACGTGACGGACGCGGTCATCACCGTCCCCGCGTACTTCAACGACGCGCAGCGCACCGCCACCAAGGAGGCAGGCGAGATCGCCGGGCTGAAGGTGCTGCGGATCATCAACGAGCCGACGGCGGCCGCGCTCGCGTACGGGCTCGACAAGGAGAACGACCAGACGATCCTCGTCTTCGACCTGGGCGGCGGCACCTTCGACGTGTCGCTCCTCGAGATCGGCGAGGGAGTGGTCGAGGTCAAGGCCACCAACGGCGACACACACCTCGGAGGCGACGACTGGGACCAGCGGATCGTCGAGCACCTGGCCCAGCAGTTCAAGAACCACTACGGCGTGGACCTGTCCAAGGACAAGATGGCCGTCCAGCGGCTGCGCGAGGCCGCCGAGAAGGCGAAGATCGAGCTGTCCGCGGCGACCGAGACCACCGTCAACCTCCCGTACATCAGCGCCTCGGCCGAAGGTCCGCTGCACTTGGACGAGAAGCTCACGCGCGCCCAGTTCCAGCAGCTGACCGCCGATCTCCTGGAGCGCTGCAAGACCCCGTTCCGCAACGCGGTCGAGGACGCCGGGATCAAGGTCTCGGACATCAACCACGTGATCCTGGTGGGCGGTTCGACGCGGATGCCGGCGGTGACGGACCTGGTGCGCGAGCTGACCGGCAAGGATCCGCACAAGGGCGTCAACCCGGACGAGGTCGTGGCCGTCGGTGCCGCGCTGCAGGCCGGTGTGCTCAAGGGCGAGGTCAAGGACGTCCTGCTGCTCGACGTCACCCCGCTGTCGCTCGGTATCGAGACCAAGGGCGGCATCATGACCAGGCTCATCGAGCGGAACACGACCATCCCGACCAAGCGGTCGGAGATCTTCACGACGGCCGAGGACAACCAGCCGTCCGTGCAGATCCAGGTCTTCCAGGGCGAACGGGACATCGCGGCGTACAACAAGAAGCTCGGCATGTTCGAGCTGACCGGCCTGCCGCCCGCGCCCCGGGGCGTTCCGCAGATCGAGGTCGCCTTCGACATCGACGCCAACGGGATCATGCACGTGTCGGCCAAGGATCTGGGTACCGGCAGGGAACAGAAGATGACCGTCACCGGTGGCTCCGCGCTGCCGAAGGACGACATCGACCGCATGGTCCGGGAGGCCGAGCAGCACGCCGAGGACGACCGCCGCAGGCGGGAGGCCGCCGAGACGCGCAACCAGGCCGAACAGCTCGTCTATCAGACCGAGCGGCTGATCAAGGACAACCCGGGCAAGATCCCGGACGACGTGAAGGCCGAGACTGAGGCTGCGCTGGCCGAGCTGAAGGACAGGCTCAAGGGAGCGTCCGCCGAAGGCGACGACACAGCCGCCATCCGCACGGCCACGGAGAAGGCGGCGGCCGCCGCTCAGAAGATCGGCAGCGCCATGTACGCGCAGGCGCAGGCGGCCCAGGCTCAGGCGTCCGAGGCTCACGGCGGACCGGCCGGCACCGGAGCGACGGGCGCGGAAGAAGACGTCGTCGACGCCGAGATCGTCGATGACGAGCAGCATCCGAAGGGAGGCACGGGATGAACCGACCGCACGAGCACCAGCGCAAGGACCGGCCGGTGCTCATCCGGGACGAGCGGCGCATCGATCCGGTCACCACCCTTCGGCCGCGGTACGGGGGCGCAGGCGGCGATTCCGTCGAACTGGCGCCCCCCGCAGGCCGCTCCGGCCTCAAGGACGGCCCCGCCGCCCCAGGCCGGAGACTGCCCGCGGCCGACCGGCGCGGCGCCCCTGCGCCGGCGCAGCCGAGCGGGCGGACGGAGCAGACGGAGGGGACGGAGCGGACCGAGACCGAGGCGCTGCGCGCGCAGCTGAAGGAACGCACCGCGGACCTGCAGCGGCTGAAGGCCGAGTACGACAACTATCGCAAGCGGGTGCAACGCGACCGGCTGGCGGTCCGCGAGATCGCCGTGGCCAACGTGCTCGCGGGGCTCCTGCCCGTACTCGACGCGGTTCAGCAGGCCGACGAGGCCGGCGAAGTGAAGGGTGGCTTCCGGCGGGTCATCGATGCCCTCGAGCACCAACTGGCTTCCCTCGGCCTGGAGTCGTACGGCCGTGAAGGGGAGGCGTTCGACCCCGCCCTGCACGAGGCCGTCTCCTACGACCACTCGGACCGGGTCGACCGGTCCACCTGCGCAGCCGTCCACCGTTCCGGCTATCGCGTCGGCGGTCACCTGCTGCGTCCCGCCCAGGTCACCGTGGCCGAACCACCGACGGGACCGCCGGCAGAGGCCCCGGACATGTGAGGCATCGCACCAACTGATCTGCTGTCGCGCGGTGTTCGCCCCACCGCCTGGGGGACAGGCCGCTCACGGCACCGCGCGCAGCGCGATCTGACGCCTGCACAGGTTCGGCGAAGTCGCCCATGACTCATGGGGACTGGCGGGCATCACCGCCGGCGTGCGGCTGTGCCGGAGTCGACCCGTGCCGGTCACCGTCCTCCGGCGTCGGGAACGCGTTGAACAGCACGGTGATGTGCCGGCTGCCCGGCGGAGCCTGATCCGGTTCGCGGTGCCAGCGAGTGAGAAACGCGATGTACTCCTCGGTGAACCGGGCCAGTTCCCCGGCCGTCAGCGTGGTGCCGCCCAGTGAGTGGAGGGCCGCGGCGCCGAACTCACCGAAGGATTCGGGAGTGCTCAGGAATGCGGCCAGGTCGTGCTCCGCGCGTTCCCAGCACCGGTGCCCGATCTCCTGGGCCGTCGTTTCCGCCTCCTCGCTCCCTGCATGGCGGGGGAGCCGCACGTCTTCCGGCACGGCACGCCAGTACTTGCGGCGGCCGGTCGACCGGGTGGTGTCCTCCTGGATGAAGCCGAACCTGGCGAGCTGGCGCAGGTGATAGCTGGTGGCGCCGCGGTCCGCGCCGAACTCGGCCGCCAGGTCGGCGGAGGTGGCTGGGCCGTGGCGCTGCAGCCGGGCGAGCATTCGCTGCCGGAGGGGATGGGCGAGCCCTCTGAGCGCCCTGGCGTCCGAGACTTCGGGCTGCTGAGTCTCGTGCATGACGAGAAGGTATCAATGCAAAGAAGTCTTCTCAAAGAGCTACATAAGAGGGCGAATCCGACGCGGGATCGCGCATAGCGCAACGCCCTTCTTTGGGTGATTTCTGTAGTAGTTGACGTTTTGCCGGTTATCTGCCTAGCGTGATGACACGAGGTGATTCGTAGGGCTTGATGGGAAGGCCGCACGGGGCCTCGGAGGCCGGTCGGCACCGTGACCGCGAGCCGCGGTCCGGTCGGAGGGTGCGTCGCGGAAGTACGGCCTGCCGCACTACATCGGTGAGCCGCGAGGGTCCGGCGTCGAGCCACACGTCCACAGCCGTGGCTCAGGGCTTTTTGTTGCCTGCGCGCGCTGGGCGGGGCGTCGGATCAGGGCCGTGAGCGTTTCCCAAGCGTCAGGTCCCCGTGGAGGGCCGGATGCGGGCTGGACCTGGATGTTCCGGGATCAGCAACAATCCATTTCCCCCTGAGAGGCAAGCATCATGAGTGCAATCCTGTCCAGGTTCGGGCGCCTGGCTGCCGCGCTGTTCGCCGCGGCTGTGCTGGCGTTCACCGGCGCCGGCGTCGCCAGCGCCGCTGACTCGGGTTCGCATCACGATTCGGGTTACTCAGACCACGACAACGGCCGCAACCACGACAACGGACGCGGCTACTGGAGCGACTACAACAACGGCTATGGGCGTGGCCATGATGGCGGCGGCTACGGCGGTCACGACGGTGGCGGCTATGGCGGTCACAACGGTGGCGGCCATGGCGGCGGTCACGGTGACGGCGGCCATGGCGGCGGTGGTCACGGCGGTGGCGGTCACGGCGGTGGCGGTCACGGCGGTGGCGGTCACGGTGGCGGTGGTGGTCACGGCGGTGGCGGCGGTCACGGCGGTGGCGGCGGCCGCTAAAGGCACCGCGACGGGTCCCGGCTCTCCTGAGCCGGGGCCCGTCACGCTTGCCTGGAACTCAGGCAAGCGACAGGAACAGCTTCTCCAGCCGGGCGCGCATCTGCTCAGTGGTCTCGCCGTTCTTCGCGCCGTTCTCCACGTCGGTCAGGCACTGCTGCAGACCCGTGGCGATGATCGCGAAGCCCGCCCGGTCGAGGGCTCGCGAGGCCGCGGCGAGCTGCGTGATGACGTCCTCGCAGTCGCGTCCCTCCTCGATCATCCGGATGACACCGGAGATCTGGCCCTGAGCCCGGCGCAGCCGGTTCAGTACGGCCTTCAGCTCCCCGCCCTCGAACTGCAACTCCACAACGACTCCCTCGCCTATACCCTCAGGGGTATGGTATCCCGTTCTCCAGGGTCACCTCCGAAGGAACCGGGACAGATCGCCTGACGATCAAGGATGGCATCCGCCGCTCTCGCCGCGGCCGCCGGGCCCCGAGCCGTCGAGTCGACGTGGGACACCTTCGGGGAATTCGTGTGCCGGAACCTGGACGGCCCACATCCGGACATCTGACACCGCCCGCCGATCGCTGGTCAGCGCACGCCGGTCGCTCCGGGGTGCGGCCCGCGCCTGTAGGCCTGCAGCATCATGGGTCTCGAAACGTTTCGAGTGCGAGCAAAAGCCTTAGATGGGGACGGATAAGGGTGAAGTCCTCCCGTCGACGGCCGAAACTCTCCACCTGTAGCGCGCATGAGGCGCCCCCGTCCCGTATGCAGAGAGATGTTTCGGTGACTCTCCGTCAATTATTTCGGTGAATTGCCGTAACTCTCCGCTGGAGTGAGGCCCGAAGGTGCTGACATCGGGTTCCACCCACTCTCCCATGAAGGTGTGTTTAAGCTGGTCATGGCCGTGCGCGGTGGGGCACGGTTGTCGTGTTCCGGTATCGAAATATTTCTGAAACTTGACGTTGACGTTGCAGAAAGTGGCTGCCACACTCGCCACCGTTCGTTCCACCTCTCGCCGCGCGGCCCCCGCGTCACGGGTGCGTCCTGCCCTCGTGCGGCTCCTCGCGTGGCGCCCTTCCGTAACGGCCCGGACGGTCTCCTCCGTCCATCTGGAACTCGAAAAGAAGAGGTTGACGTGATCACATCAATTCACGGCGGACCCGTGGGTCCACCACCGCGGTCGCGGGCCCGCAAGGCGGTCGCCTTAGGCGTGGCGGGTCTCCTCGCCACGGCCGGCGTCGTCACGCTGGCGGGCAGTGCCGGCGCCGCGAGCACGCTCGGCGCCGCCGCGGCCGAGAAGGGCCGGTACTTCGGCACCGCTGTCGCCGCGAGTCACCTGGGCGAATCGCAGTACGTCTCCACGCTGGACACCGAGTTCAACTCCGTCACGCCGGAGAACGAGATGAAGTGGGACGCCGTGGAGCCCACGCAGAACTCGTTCACCTACACCTCGGCCGACCAGATCGTCAGCCATGCGCAGAGCAAGGGCATGAAGGTGCGCGGCCACACCCTGGTCTGGCACTCCCAGTTGCCGGGCTGGGTGAGCAACCTCGGCGCCACCGACCTGCGTTCGGCGATGAACAACCACATCACCAAGGTGATGCAGCACTACTCGGGCAAGATCCACTCCTGGGACGTGGTCAACGAGGCGTTCCAGGACGGCACCAGCGGTGCCCGGCGCAGCTCGCCGTTCCAGGACAAGCTCGGTGACGGCTACATCGAGGAAGCATTCCGCACCGCCCGAGCCGCCGACGCCGGCGCCAAGCTCTGCTACAACGACTACAACACCGACGGCGTCAACGCGAAGAGCACCGCCGTCTACAACATGGTCAAGGACTTCAAGGCGCGCGGTGTGCCGATCGACTGCGTCGGCTTCCAGTCGCACTTCAACAGCGCCTCACCGGTCCCGTCCGACTACCAGGCGAACCTGCAGCGCTTCGCGGACCTCGGTCTCGACGTGCAGATCACCGAGCTGGACATCGAGGGGTCCGGAGCATCCCAGGCCACCAGCTACAGCAACGTGGTGAAGGCGTGTCTGGCCGTCTCGCGCTGCACCGGCATCACCGTGTGGGGCATCACCGACAAGTACTCCTGGCGCAGCAGCGGCACGCCCCTGCTCTTCGACAGCAACTACACCAAGAAGGCGGCCTACACCTCCGTCCTCGCCGCACTCGGCGGTGCCGGCTCCGGCGGTGGCGGCAGTGGCGCCATCTGCACTGCGACCTACAGCAAGGCCGAAGAGTGGAGCGACCGCTTCAACGGCAAGGTGACGATCACCGCGGGCAGCTCCGCGATCACCAGCTGGACCGTGACCGTCACCGTGACCTCGCCGCAGAAGATCTCTGCGACCTGGAACGGCAGCCCCACCTGGGACACCAGCGGCAACGTGATGACGATGAAGCCGAACGGCAACGGCAGCCTGGCAGCCGGTGCCTCGACGAGCTTCGGGTTCACCGTCATGACGAACGGCAACACGTCGGCGCCGATCATCGGTGCGTGCACAGCCTCCTGAGGCACGACACCCGATGAACAGCCGTTGAACGCACATCAGCCGATGAACGCGCGGCGCGGTGATCACCGATCACCGCGCCGCTTCGTCGTCGCTCGCGCCCGAAGTCAGCCCCGCCGATCCGGGGGGCCGGTGGCCGCCCGCGTGACTCAGGGGCGCGGGGGAGGGGCTGTGCTCTTCCTGACGACCAGGCTGGTTGCCAGCTCCAGGCGCGTGATGGTGGGGTCGCCGGCCCTGAGCCGCAGCAGCATCTGCGCCGCCTCCTCGGCCATCTTCTGCAGCGGCTGGTGCACGGTGGTCAGCGCCGGGCTCGTCCACTGGGCGAGCGGGACGTCGTCGTAACCGACGACCGACAGATCGTGCGGAATGCGCAGTCCGTTGACGCGCGCCGCTTCCAGTACGCCGAGGGCCTGAAGGTCGCTGCCCGCGAAGATAGCGGTGGGCCGGTCCGGGCGCTGCAGCAGTTCCATCGCCCGCGAGTAGCCGCCCTCGACGTGGAAGTCACCGAAGCGGACGAGGTCCTGGTCGATCTCCAGTCCGGCCATGCTCATGGCGGAGCGGAAGCCGTCGAGCCTGGCCAGCGAGCACATCATGTCCTCGGGACCGGTGATGATCCCGATGCGGCGGTGACCGTTCTCGATCAGATGCCGGGTCGCGGCGAGTCCGCCGGACCAGTTGGCCGAGCCCACAGAGGGCACGTCCGGTTCCGGGTCGCCGGCCGGGTCGATGATGACGAACGGTATGGCGCGGGACCGCAGTTGCTGCTTGAACTCCAGCGGCAGGGACGAGAACACGAGGATCACGCCGAGCGGGCGGCGTCGCAGCACCTTCTCGATCCAGTCGGGAGTCGGGGCGTGCCGCGTGCCGCTCTCGGTCAGCACCACACTCGCGTCGTTCGCCACGGCGACGTTCTCCACGCCCCGGATCAGTTCCATGGCCCAGATGCTGTCCAGCTCGTGGAAGACGATCTCGATGAGCGGGGCCTCGCCCGCGGATTTCGGGGTCCGCCGGTAGCCATGGGTCTCCAGCAGCCGCTCGACCTTGACCCGGGTCGGCGGCGAAACGTCCTGGCGGCCGTTGAGGACCTTCGAAACTGTCGAAATTGAGACGCCCGCCTTTTCGGCAACCTGGGCGAGGGTGACGCGCCCCGTCTCGTCGTCATCGCGCATGAGCGGCAGCATACGACAGGCCTGTAACGCTTCGGTAACCCACCGCTGGAGGGTTGACCCACTTTGAGGCGGCGCCTAGCGTCACTCCGCGCACAACATATTTCGGTGTTGGGCACGATAATTTTCGGAGGGGCTTCGATGAAGAAGCGGGCATGGCTCCCACGCGCGGTTGCCGCTGGCGCAGCACTCGCCATGGGACTCACGCTGTCGGCGTGCGGCGACTCGGACGACTCGTCGAGTGGCGGGGGCAACGACAAGATCCACGTCCTGGTCTACGGTGACTCCGCCAACAAGGTGGAGAAGAAGATCGTCGCGGAGTTCAACAAGACCTCGAAGGTCAAGGCGGTCCTGGACACCATCCCCGGTGCGGACTACCAGCAGAAGCTGCAGACGATCATCAACACGGACCAGGCGCCCGACGTCTTCTTCAACTGGGGCGGCGGCAGCATCAAGCCCTTCGTGAAGGCCGGCCTGCTTCTGCCGCTGGACGACTTCATCGCCAAGGACCCCGGCCTGAAGTCCAACTTCCTGCCGTCGGTGTTCAACGCCGCTGTGGTCGACGGCAAGTCCTACGGCGTGCCGATGCGCGGCACCCAGCCGGTGCTGCTCTTCAACAACCAGAAGGTCCTCAAGGAGGCGGGTGTCGAGGCGCCCAAGACCTGGGACGACCTGCTGGCGGCGGTCAAGAAGCTGAAGGCCAAGGGTGTCACCCCCATCGCCCTCGGCGGCGGTGACCAGTGGCCGACCCTGATGTGGTACGAGTACCTCTACGACCGCGTCGCCGGGCCCGGCCTCTTCGAGAAGGCGCTGAACGGCGACAAGGATGCCTGGAACAGCGCCGACAGCAAGAAGGCGCTGTCGATGCTGAAGGAGCTGGTCGACGCCGGCGCGTTCGGCAAGAACTACGACTCGGTCAAGTACACCAACGGCGGCTCCGTGGCGCTGCTGGCGAGCGGCAAGGCCGCCTTCGAGCTGATGGGTTCCTGGGAGTACTCCCAGCAGCAGACGGACCACCCCGAGTTCGCCAAGAGCGACCTGGGCTACACCGCCTTCCCCACCGTCGACGGTGGCAAGGGCGACTCGAACAACGTCGTCGGCAACACCAACAACTTCTACTCGGTGCTGAAGAAGACGAAGCACCCGGAAGCGGTCGCCGAGTTCCTGAAGCTCATGTACTCGGATGAGTTCGTCAAGGCGCAGCTGTCCATCGGCAACCTGACCACGACCACCAACACCGAGAAGTTCCTGGACAGCTCCTCCGCCAGCCCGGAGTACTCGAAGTTCCAGCTCGACCTGGTCAAGAAGGCCCCGTCCTTCCAGCTGTCGTGGGACCAGGCCTACCCGCAGACCGCGTCCACGCCGATGCACCAGGCCGTCCAGCAGTACCTCAATGGACAGCTCGACGCGGACGGCTTCATCAAGGCCATGCAGGCCCTGCCCACGTCGTGAGCCGGACAACCGAGATGACCACCATCACCACCGAGAAAACCTCGAACAGGCGGAGGCCCGCGCGTCGGGCCGCCGCCCAGGTGGGCCGCCCAGGATTTGCCTGGGCGGCCCCCGCCACCGTGTTCTTCGTCCTGTTCGCCATCGTGCCGCTGGTCCTGGTCGCGGTGCTGTCCTTCGTGAGCTGGGACGGACTGGGATCGCCGAAGTTCGTCGGGGCCGACAACTGGTCCAAGCTGCTGGACGACCCCGTCCTGGTCAAGAGCCTCTGGCTGAGCGTGCTGCTCACCGTGCTCGGCGTGCTGATCCAGACGCCGCTGAGCATCCTGCTCGGCGTCTGGGCGGCCGGACACCAGCGCAACCGCGCCGTCCTGTCGGCGATCTACTTCATCCCGCTGCTGCTGTCAGCGACGGCGGTGTCGGTCCTCTGGCGCTCCCTGCTCGACCCGAACTTCGGCGTGCCCGCCCGGGCCAAGTGGCTGTTCGGGGACGGCAATCTGTTCGGCGAGCAGGCCAGCGCCCTCGGGGTGCTGGTCTTCGTGGGCGCCTGGCAGTACGTGCCGTTGCACAGCCTGATCTACCAGGGTGCGGCGCGGGCGATTCCGAAGGTGCTCTACCAGGCGGCGGAGCTCGACGGCGCGGGCAGGTTCCGGCAGTTCTTCCACATCACGCTGCCGCAGCTGCGTAACACCATGATCACTTCGGGGATCATGATGGTGGTCGGCGGCCTCACGACCTTCGACACCGTCCTGATCCTCACCCAGGGCGGCCCCGGCACCGACACGACCATCAGCGCCTTCTACATGTACCAAAAGGCGTTCAAGAGCTTCGACTACGGCGTCGGCTCCGCCATCGCCCTCGTCCTCGTGGTCGCCGCGACCATCATCTCCCTGATCATGGTGCGGCTCTCGGGGTACGACAAGATGCGCAGCTCAATGGAGGGCCTGTGATGAAGCGCCGCCCCAACTACCTCGCCGGCCTCGGATCGGTGATGTGGCTCTGCCTGGTGGCCCTGCCGCTGTACGTCATGCTGGCCGCCACCCTGAGGAGCCGCAGCGACTACAGCGCAGGCGGTCCGCTGAGCTTTCCCAAGCACTTCACGCTGGACAACTACGCCAACGTGTTCTCCAGCGGCTTCGGTGAGTACTTCCTCAACACGGTGATCGTCACCATGTGCGTGGTCGCCATCGTGCTGCTGCTGGTGCCGCCGCTGTCGTACGCCATCGTCAGGAGCCGCGGCCGGATCACCACGGGGGTCTTCCGGCTGTTCCTGCTCGGCCTCGCCATCCCCGCGCAGGCCGTGATCGTGCCGATGTTCTACGTCATCAGCAAGGCCGGTCTGTACGACAACCTCATCGGCGTCATCCTGCCCACCGCCGCCTTCTCGCTGCCGATGTGCGCCCTCATCCTCACCGGCGTGATGCGCGACATCACCCAGGACCTGTATGAGGCCATGGCCATGGACGGCGCCCCGATCTGGCGGGTCTTCTTCCAGCTGGTGCTGCCGCTGTCCAAGGGCGGGGTCGCGACGATCGTGGTCTTCTCGGCGCTCCAGGCGTGGAACGGATTCCTGTTCCCCCTGGTGCTGACCCAGTCCGACTCGACCAAGGTGATCACCTTGGGTCTGTACAACTTCCAGACCCAGTACGGCATGGACATCCCCGGGCTGCTGGCCGCCGTGGTCGTGTCCATGCTTCCCGTTCTGCTCGTCTACCTGTTCGCCCGGCGCACCCTGGTCCAGGGGCTCATGGGCGTCGGAGGAAAGTGATCGACAACGTGTCCGTAGAGACAGATTCCGCGACTCCCCTGTGGAGCGACCCCTCCCTCGACGCCGAGACCCGTGCCGATGCGCTCATCGCCGAGATGACCCTTCCGGAGAAGATCGCGCAGCTGTACAGCGTCTGGGTCGGAGCATCCGACGAGGGCGGGGAAGTCGCGCCGCACCAGCACGACATGGAGGAGCCGGTCGACCTCGACGCCCTGCTGCCGTCCGGACTCGGCCAGCTGACCAGGCCGTTCGGCACGGCTCCGGTCGATCCCGCGCTGGGGGCGCTGTCCCTGCTGCGGAGCCAGCGCCGGATCGCCGAGGCGAATCGCTTCGGCATCCCGGCCCTGGCGCATGAGGAGTGTCTCGCGGGCTTCGCCACCTGGGGCGCCACCGCCTATCCCGTACCGCTGTCGTGGGGTGCCACCTTCAACCCGGCACTCGTCCGGCGCATGGCCGAGGCCATCGGACGGGACATGCGCTCCGTGGGCGTGCACCAGGGGCTCGCCCCCGTCCTCGACATCGTGCGCGACGCGCGGTGGGGCCGTGTCGAGGAGACGATCGGCGAGGACCCCTACCTGGTGGGCACGGTCGCCACCGCCTACATCCAGGGCCTTGAGTCCGCCGGAATCGTCGCCACGCTCAAGCACTTCGTCGGCTACTCGGCCTCCCGTGCAGGACGCAACCTTGCGCCGGTGAGCATGGGCTCGCGGGAGCGTGCCGACGTGATGCTCCCGCCGTTCGAGATGGCAGTGCGGGAAAGCGGCGTCCGGTCGGTCATGGCGTCGTACACCGACACCGACGGTGTGCCGACCCATGCCGACGAACAGCTGCTCACCGGGCTGCTGCGGGACACCTGGGGCTTCACCGGCACGGTCGTGGCCGACTACTTCGGCATCGCCTTCCTCAAGACCCTGCACGGCGTGGCCGGCACCTGGGGCGAAGCGGCCGGCGCCGCCCTCGCCGGGGGCGTGGACGTGGAGCTGCCCAACGTCAAGACCTTCGGACAGCCGCTGCTCGACGCTGTCACCTCGGGAGAGGTGCCGGAGAAGCTGGTGGACCGCGCCCTGCGGCGCGTGCTCATCCAGAAGGCGGAGCTGGGTCTGCTCGACGCCGACTGGAACCCGGTGCCCGAGGTGCTGGCCGACGCCGACCTGACGGACCCGGAGGCCCTGCGCGGATCGGTGGACCTGGACACGGCCGCCAACCGCGCCATCGCCCGGGAGATCGCGGAGCAGGCCGTCGTCCTGCTCCGCAACGACGGCACCCTCCCCCTGGCACGCCCGGCGAGAATCGCCCTCATCGGCCCCACCGCCGACACCGCCACGGCGGTCCTGGGCTGCTACTCCTTCCCCGCGCATGTCGGCGTCCACCACCCCGAGGTGCCGGTCGGCATCGAGCTTCCGACGCTTCGCCAGGCGTTGCACGCCGAGTTCCCGGACAGCGAGATCGTCTCGGCGCCCGGCGCGAGCGTCGACACCACCGACACCAGCGGTTTCGCCGAGGCGGTCCATCTGGCGGCGGGGGCGGACGTGGTCGTCCTCGCCCTGGGTGACCGGGCCGGGCTGTTCGGCCGCGGCACCAGCGGCGAGGGCTGCGACTCGGAGTCCCTGGTGCTGCCCGGTGTGCAGCAGCAGCTGCTCGATGCGCTCCTCGACACCGGTACGCCGGTGGTCGTGACGCTGCTGGCCGGACGGCCCTACGCGCTGGGCCGCGCCGTGGAGGAGTCCGCGGCCGTCGTCCAGTCCTTCTTCCCCGGCGAGGAGGGCACCGCGGCCATCGCCGGAGTCCTCAGCGGACGGGTCACCCCGGCCGGACGGCTCCCCGTCAGCGTCCCACGTCGGCCCGGCGTCCATCCGTCCACCTACCTGGCCGCCCCCCTCGGCCAGCGCAGCGACGTGTCCAGCACAGACCCGACACCGGCCTACGGGTTCGGGCACGGCCTGACGTACACCACCTTCGAGTGGTCCGACCTCAGCGTGGACGACACGCAGGCCGCGACGGACGGCGAGGTGGAGCTGGCCCTCACGGTGCGCAACACCGGGGACCGCGAGGGCACCGAGGTCGTGCAGCTCTATCTGCACGACCCCGCCGCCTCGGTCGTGCAGCCGGTCCAGCGTCTGATCGGGTACGTGCGGGTGCCGCTCGCCGCCGGAGAGGCGAGCCGCGTCCACGTCACCGTGCCGGCCGACCTCGCGTCCTTCACCGGCCGTGGCGGGCGGCGGATCGTCGAGCCCGGTGAGCTGGAGCTGCGGCTCAGCGCCTCCAGCACCGAGGCGCGGCTGACGGCGACGGTGACGCTCACCGGGCCGGTACGGCAGGTGGACCACACCCGTCGGCTGCACGCGACGTTCAGCGTCGCACCGCACGCCGGCGACTGAACCGGTCGCCCCGCTGGCCGTCGGCGCAGCGCCGACGGCCAGCGGGACGCACCGTTGCGCCCAGGTTCTGGGTTGCGGGTACGAGACACAGACCACCGTGCGTCGTGGGTTGTGCCCACCCTCCCCCATTGCCTGAAGGGCATGGGAGGTACCCCCATCGCCTGGGGGCACCTCCCAGCGGTAGCTGGGGGAGGAACGACTGCCCACAACGGTAGCGACGGCGGAACCCGCCACCGGCAGCCGACCCACCCACCGGCCGCAGGCGCACCAGCCGACGACGCCCCGCAGGCGCGTCAGGCGGGCTTGGCAGGTGGCGCCGTGCTCGCCCGTACGATCAGTTCGGTGGCGAGTTCCACGCGCAGTGAGTCCAGTTCCTCCGCGCGCGCGAGGCGTTGCAGCGTGCGTACGGCCAGCCTGCCCATGTCCGCGAGGGGCTGCCGGACCGTGGTGAGCGGCGGTGCGCACCAGCGGACTTCCGGAAGGTCGTCGAAACCCACCACGCTGACGTCCTCGGGCACCCTGAGCCCGCGTCTGCGCAGCGCCTCGACGGCGCCCAGCGCCATCGGGTCGCTGGCGGCGAACACCGCGGTCGGCGGCTCGCGCAGGTCCAGCAGCGTGTTGCACCCGGTGAAACCGGACGCGTGGCGGAAGTCGCCCCGGGCGATCAGCGTGGCGTCCACGAGGATCCCGGCCCCCTCCAGCGCCGCTCGGTAGCCGCCGAGCCGGGCCAGCGACCCAGGGTGCCGGAGCGGACCCGCGATCATGCCGATCCTGCGGTGCCCGAGCCGCAGCAGATGGTCCGTCGCGGCCATGGCGCCCGCCCAGTTCGTGGCCCCCACGGTGGGCGCTTCAAGGGCCGGCGAGCCCGCGGGGTCGATCACCACGAGGGGTACGCCGAGCGTGCGCAGTTCGTCGTGGAGGACCGGCTCCAGTACCGACGTCATGACCCCGTCGGACGCGCGCGCCCGCAGGTTCGTCATCCACCGGTGTGCATCGGAGCGGCCGCGGACGGCCGAGACCACCGTGCCCATCCCCGCAGCGTGCGCCACCTCCTCGACGCCCCGGATGATCTCGACGGCCCAGGGGCTGCCGAGATCGCCGACGACCAGGTCGAGCAGCGCCGCGCGGTCGCCGGGCCCTTGCACCCGCCTGCGGTAGCGGTGGCGGCGCAGCAGTGCCTCGACCCGCGCCCGGGTCTGCGGCGAGACGTCGGACCGCCCGTTGACGACCCGGGACACGGTCGGCACCGAGACCCCGGCCCGACGGGCGATCTCGGCGATCGTGACCCTGCGCCCGGCCCCCTGCGTCACTCTGCCAACAGCATCCCCTGCAGCCAATTCCTCCTCCTCCGTTGACGGTTGACTCATACACCTCTAGCGTTCCGGACGCACTCTCGAAACTTTGCAGAATCCTTCCGGAAATCAGACGTCTCCGGAAGTCACGTGAAGCCATCAGTGAGAGGGACATCGATGAAGCTGCAGAGCTTGCGCAGAGCCGCGGTCGGGGTTTCGGCCGTAGCCCTGTTGTTGATCGGAGGGGCTCCCTCCGGTCACGCGGCCGAGGCCCCCGTACTACGGGACCTCGCCGCCGCCAAGGGCATCTACTTCGGAACCGCCGTCACCGCGTCCAAGCTCAACGGCACCTACGGCAGCATCGCCGCCGAACAGTTCGACTCGATCACGCCCGGCAACGAGATGAAGTGGGGCTCGGTCGAGCCGACCCAGGGCAGCTACAGCTGGTCCGGCGCGGACAATGTCGTGAACTTCGCGGAGGCCAACGACCAGAAGGTCCGCGGGCACACGCTGGTCTGGCACAGCCAGCTGCCGAGCTGGGTCAGCAACGGCACCTGGACGGCGGACAGCCTGCGCACGGTCATGACCGACCACATCGCCACCGAGGTGGGCCGGTACAAGGGCCGCATCGACCACTGGGACGTGGTCAACGAGCCGTTCAACGAGGACGGCACCCGCCGCCAGTCGGTCTTCCAGACCACGATCGGCGACTCCTACATCGCCGAAGCGCTGACCGCGGCCCGCGCCGCCGACCCCGACGCCAAGCTGTACATCAACGACTACAACGTCGAGGGCGTCAACGCGAAGAGCACCGCGATGTACAACCTCGTGAAGTCGCTCAAGGAACAGGGCGTACCGATCGACGGCGTCGGGCTGCAGGCGCACCTGATCCTCGGCCAGGTCCCGTCCACCCTCCAGGCCAACATCCAGCGCTTCGCCGACCTCGGCGTCGACGTCGCGATCACCGAGCTCGACATCCGGATGACGACCCCGGCCACCGACGCCCAGCTGGCCCAGCAGAAGTCCGAGTACAACGCGGTCACCAGCGCCTGCGTCGCTGTCTCGCGCTGCAAGGGCATCACCGTCTGGGGCTTCACCGACTCCGACTCCTGGATCCCCGACGTCTTCTCCGGATACGGCGCCGCCACCCCGTACGACGAGAACTACCAGCCCAAGCCCGCCTACTACGGCATCGCGGAGGCCCTCGGCTGGACGGATGACACCACACCGGCTCCGTCGGGCAGCTGCGCGGTCACGTACACCGTGCAGAACGCGTGGAGCACCGGCTTCACCGCCCAGGTGACCATCAAGAACACCGGGACGAGCGCGGTGAACGGATGGCAGCTCGCGTGGAGCTGGCCGTCGGGACAGAGCGTCACGCAGGCCTGGAACGCCACCGTCAGCCAGTCCGGCACGGCGGTCACCGCGACGAACGCGTCGTACAACGCGTCCATACCGGTGGGCTCCACGGTGACGTTCGGATTCAACGGATCGCTGACGGGCGCCAACACCGCACCCACCGCGTTCACGCTGAACGGGACGGACTGCACCGTCTAGACACGCTTCTGTCCCGAGTCCGGCACGTACGGACTCGGGACAGAAGCCGTTGAAGCCGCCCGCCGCCTCCCGTGCCGACATCACCGGGAGGCGGCGTGGCCGCTGCTGTGGAAGGCCGGGCTCAGGCCAGGTCGAGGAGGGACGCCATGACCTCGAAGAGGGTCGCCTCGGGGTCGGCGACGGCGGCATCCGAACGCCAGGCCACATATCCGTCCGGGCGCACGAGCACCGCGCCGTGGCTCGTCGTACCGTGCAGCGCGGCCCAGTCGCCGCCTTTCTCGGGAACGAGATCGGCATCCGGTCCGCTGCCGATCCGGTACGACTCGAGGGGTACGGACAGCCGCTCCGCGACCCGCTTGGCCGCCGTGTGCCACATGCTCCCGGTGCCGCAGAGCAAAACGCAGGAACGCTCGTAGAGGTCGAGCGTCGACATGTTGACGCCGGCCCTGAGCAGCCACATGTGCGGGGCCCGGCTGCCCGGCTCGCCGGTCAGCAGCATGGTGTCCGGCACCACGGGCTGCGCGGGGTCGGCGCCGATGACGGCGCCACGGGGGTAGCGGTAGCCCAGGGCCACCTTGAGCACACCGCCCTGCTGCCCGCCGCCCGCACCGGGGGCGGGGGCATAGCCGGGGTGGCTGTGCTCCACGGAGCGGGCCGAGGCACGCGCGCTGGTCACCTGGGCGACCGGAAGGCGCTCCGTCTCATACGTCTGCAGCAGCCCGGGTCCGGCCCAGCCGTTCAGTACCGCGGCGAGTTTCCAGGCCAGGTTGTGGGCGTCCTGGATTCCCGTGTTCGACCCGAAGGCCCCGGTCGGCGACATCTCGTGGGCGGAGTCCCCGGCCAGGAAGACCCGCCCCGCCGCATAGGACTCGGCGACGCGCTCCGCGGCATGCCACGGTGCCTTGCCGGTGATCTCGACTTCGATGTCGGGGGCGCCCACGGCCTGGCGGATCTGATCGATGCACCGATCGTCCGTGAAGTCCTCGAGCGTCTCGCCGCGCCCCGGCTGCCAGGGCGCGTGGAACACCCACTTCTCCACGTTGTCCACCGGCAGCAGCGCCCCGTCCGCCTCCGGCGTCGTCAGATAGCAGGCGATGAACCGCCGGTCGCCCACCAGATCCGCGAGCTGCTTGGAGTTGAAGGTGATGCTGACGTTGTGGAACAGCTCGCCGGGCCCCGACTGGCCGATGCCCAGCCGTTCCCGCACCGGGCTGCGCGGCCCGTCGGCGGCGATGAGGTACTCCGCGTACACGGTGGTGTGCTCGCCGGTGTCCCGGTTCTTCACGACCGCGGTGACCCCGTCGGCGTCCTCCTCGAAGGAGAGCATCTCGGTGGAGAAGCGGATGTCGGCCCCGAGCTCACGGGCGCAACTCAGCAGGACCGGCTCCAGGTCGTTCTGACTGCACAGACACCATCCGCTCGGGCTGAACCGGGCCAGCCCGCCACCCGGGTCCATCTCTTTGAACAGCCATTCGCCTTCCTCGGCGAGCGACGGGGTCTGCAGGATGCCGTGGTTGTCCGCGAGGACCGATGCGGCCTCCCGGATCCGCTCCTCCGCCCCGGCCACCCGGAACAACTCCATCGTGCGCACGTTGTTGCCGCGCCCACGCGGATGCATCGATGTAGCCGAGTGCTTCTCGACCACCATGTGCTCGATGCCCAGTCGGCCCAGGAAGAGCGAGGCGGACAACCCCACCAGGGAGCCGCCCACGATGAGGACCGGTACGCGGTGGTCGACTTCTTCGTTCATCAGTGCCTCCAGCTGGGGTCCCCCCACGTTCGGGGATGAAGGTTCCATGCCCTGACGGGGCTTCGGGCGATTGGTTCGTCAGCCCCATTCACCCGGCTGGTTCACCCGGTTCGCCGCCCCGGGTCCCCCGGGTGGTTCAGCCAGGTGCGTCACCCGCTCCCCCTGAGCCGTCACCCACGTGGTTCACGCAACTCGCGCGCCTCCCGGGACCGACCAATGATCGGTTCCGTGCTGATCGTCGCCCTCGCTCTCGGGGGACGACCCTCGGAATCCGCGGGACACCGACCGGATTCAAAGCGGCCTGACGTCACATCAGGAGATGTGGCGTCCTTGCTGTCTCGAAGGAGATGTGTGCTGGATGACGATGACAATCTCGGAACGCGTGTCGCAGTCCGCGTTCGACGGCTCCAGACTTCGGGTCGTCCTGCTGCTGGACCTCTACGAAGGCGCCCAGAAGGAATTCCTGGAGGCATACGAGCGCCTGCGCAACCATGTGGCCTCAGTGCCCGGGCACATCAGCGACCAGTTGTGCCAGTCCATCGAGAACCCCTCGCAGTGGCTCATCACCAGCGAGTGGGAGAGCGCCCTGCCGTTCCTGGCCTGGGTGAACAGCGAAGAGCACGTGGAGACGGTCCAGCCCATGCACAGCTGCGTCCGTGACACACGCTCGATGCGCTTCAGCATTCTGCGGGAGACCGGCAATGTCGCCGGGCCCGTGCCCGCGTCGGCCAAGGGACACCTGCAGGTCTCGCCACGACTGGGCGACGGCGTGGTCCGCCATGCCCTCACCTTCACCGTGAAGCCGGGCACCGAGCCGCTCGTCCGCGAGATCATGTCCGGCTACACCGCGCCGAACCCGCGCGTCGACGAGAACACCAGGCTGCGCCGCACCTCCGTCTACATGCACGGGAACCGACTGGTCCGGGCCATCGAGGTGGAGGGCGACCTGATGATCGCCCTGCGCTACGTGGCACGCCAGCCCGAGGTCACGGCGATCGAGGAGGCCATCAACCCCTACCTCGAGCACGACCGGGACCTCAGCAACCCCGGATCGGCACGGCTCTTCTTCACCCGTGCCGCGCTGCCCTCCGTACACCATGTCTCGTTCGGCGGCCCGGAGCCCGAGGACGTGCAGCGGCACGCGCTGCTCTATCCCGCGAAGGAGGGGTGCGGTCTGCCCCTGGCCCAGCTGCTCGCCCGTCAGGACGAGGTGGCCGCGGAAGACCCCGGCAGCCCCATCCACAGCAGCACCGTCTTCCAGCGCGACGACATCGTCGTCCGGCTGGTCGACATGCGGGGCCCCATCGAAGCCGATCCCACCGCGGCGCTCGGCCTGAAGGGCGAACGCAAGGCAGCCGTCCTGGGACGTCTGCTCGACATCGACGCCCTCGGCGTGGACGGCGCGTCGGCGGACGAACAGGACCTCCTGCGCTTCCTCGAACGCTCCGACATGCAACTGATCACCGACCGCCGCGCATCGGACTCCTGACCCGGCCCGTCCGGCCGTGTCAGGGCCAAACGCGCGAACGCCGTCGGCCCCCGTCATCTGGAGGAAGCAAACATGACCCTGCACCGCCCACGCATCGTGGACCTCAGCGAGACACAGCCCAACACCAAGCGCGGAGGTGATCTGCGCGCCATGCTCACGCCCATGGCGGTGGGCGCCAAGAGCGGTTTCATGGGCCTGGCCATCGTCCAGCCCGGCGACCGCATCGGTGAGCACTACCACCCGTACTCGGAGGAATTCGTGTACGTCGTATGCGGTGCCCTGGAAGTGGACCTCGATGGTGAGACGCACCCGATCCAGCCCGACCAGGCCCTGCTCATCCCCCCATATATGCGGCACCGGTTCCGCAACGTGGGGGATGAGGAAGCCCGCCTCGTGTTCCATCTGGGCCCGCTCGCCCCGCGCCCCGCGCTCGGGCATGTCGACACCGAGGAGACCGACGCATCGGAAGGAGCCGGACAGGCCAGGACGCCTCAGCGAACCGAGGCACTGTCATGACCAGGCGCGTGGCGGTCACCGGTGTCGGCATCGTTGCCCCGGGCGGCGTCGGCGTACCGGCGTTCTGGGACCTCCTCGCAGACGGCCGTACCGCGACGCGGGGGATCACGCTCTTCAACCCGGAGGGGCTCCGCTCGCGCATCGCCGCCGAGTGCGACTTCGACCCGGCGGCACACGGAATCGACGTGGCGACCGCGCAACGGGCCGACCGTTACGTCCAGTTCGCCATGGTCGCCGCTCGCGAGGCGGTCCGGGACGCGGGTCTCGCGCCCGAGCAGGAGAACCCCTGGCGCATGGGCGTGTCCCTGGGCACCGCGGTCGGTGGCACCACGCGCCTCGAACACGACTATGTGGCGGTGAGCGAGAGAGGCCGGCGGTGGGATGTCGACCACCACGCGGCCGGCCCTCATCTGCACCGGGCGTTCTCGCCCAGCGCGCTCGCCTCCGAGGTGGCCGAGCTGTTCGGCGCCCACGGCCCCGTGCAGACGGTCTCCACGGGCTGCACCTCCGGCCTCGACGCCATCGGCTACGCCTTCCACGCCATCGAGGAGGGCCGGATGGACGTCGCCATCGCCGGCGCCTCCGACTCGCCGATCTCGCCCATCACCATGGCGTGCTTCGACGCGATCAAGGCGACCTCCCCGAACAACGACGACCCGGAGCACGCGTCGCGTCCGTTCGACGCACACCGCGACGGGTTCGTCATGGGCGAGGGCGGAGCCGTGCTGGTCCTCGAGGAGCTGGAGCACGCCCGCGCCCGGGGCGCGCGTGTGTACTGCGAGATCAGCGGTTACGCCACGTACGGCAACGCCTACCACATGACGGGTCTCACCCGGGAGGGCCTGGAGATGGCGCACGCCATCGACGACGCGCTCACCCACGCGCGTATCGACGGCTCACTGATCGACTACGTCAACGCGCACGGCTCGGGCACCCAGCAGAACGACCGGCACGAGACCGCCGCCGTGAAACGGTCCCTGGGCGCGCACGCCTACGACGTGCCGATGAGCTCGATCAAGTCCATGGTGGGCCACTCGCTGGGCGCCATCGGGGCCATCGAGGTCGTGGCGTGCGTACTCGCCCTCGTCAACCAAGTGGTGCCGCCGACGGCCAACTACGAGACCCCCGACCCCGAATGCGACCTCGACTACGTGCCGCGCACCGCACGCCCGCTCAAGCTGCGCAACGTGCTGTCGGTCGGCAGCGGGTTCGGCGGTTTCCAGTCCGCGGTGGTGCTGACCCGCCCCGAAGGGGGAACACGATGAGCTCCAAGCCCGGGCGGCAGTCGGTCATCACCGGCATCGGCGTCGTCGCACCCAATGGAACGACGACCGAGACCTTCTGGAAGGCCACTGAGGCCGGTACGAGTGTCCTGGGCAAGGTGACCCGTGAGGGGTGCGAGCACCTGCCGCTCCGGGTCGCCGGCGAGGTGCGCGGATTCGAACCGGCGGATCTGATCGAGGAGAAGTACCTCGTACAGACCGACCGGTTCAGCCACTTCGCGATGGCCGCGGCCGACATGGCCCGGGAGGACGCCAGGCTCGGCCGTGCGGACACCGTCGACGACCCGTTCGCGGTGGGCGTGGTCACCGCGGCAGGTTCCGGTGGCGGTGAGTTCGGCCAGCGCGAACTCCAGAAGCTCTGGGGACAGGGCTCCCGCTACGTGGGTCCCTACCAGTCCATCGCGTGGTTCTACGCCGCCAGCACCGGACAGATCTCCATCCGGGGCGGCTTCAAAGGCCCGTGTGGAGTCGTCGCCAGCGACGAGGCCGGCGGTCTCGACGCGCTGGCACACGCCGCCGGAGCTGTCCGGCGCGGCACCGACGCGGTCGTCGTCGGCGCCGCGGAGGCTCCGCTGGCCCCCTATTCGGTCGTCTGCCAACTCGGCTACGAAGAGCTGAGCCCGAGCGACGACCCCGAGCGCGCATACCGTCCCTTCACCATCGGCGCCAGCGGGTTCGTGCCCGCCGAGGGCGGCGCCATGCTCGTGGTGGAGGAAGCGACGGCTGCCCGGGACAGGGACGCCCGGGCCCGCGCGGTCATCGCCGGTCACGCCGCCACCTTCACCGGGGCGTCGCGCTGGGAGCAGTCCCGCGAGGGACTGGCCCAGGCGATCCGCGCCGCGCTCCAGACGGCGCGGTGCGCCCCCGAGGAGATCGACGTGGTGTTCGCGGACGCGCTCGGCGTGCCGGAGGCGGATCGCGCGGAGGCGCTGGCGATCGCCGACGCACTGGGCCCCCACGGCACCCGCGTGCCGGTGACGGCGCCCAAGACCGGAATCGGCCGTGCTTACTGCGGTGCGCCCGTGCTGGACACGGCGGCCGCCGTTCTCGCCATGGAGCACGGCCTCGTCCCGCCCACCCCCAACGTGTTCGAGACCTGCCATGACCTCGATCTGGTGACCTCCCGTGCCCGGCCCGCCGAGCTGCGCACGGCGCTGGTCCTCAGCCGGGGCCTCATGGGCTCGAATGCGGCGCTCGTGCTCCGGCACGGGACCGACGCCCTCTCGTGAGAAGGAGAAATCCTCGTGAACAGCGAACTGACCGTCCAGGAGCTCACGGCTCTGATGAAGAAGGCCGCCGGCGTCACCGTCGACGCCAAGGACATGGAGCGCCGGCTCGACATCGGCTTCTCCGAGATCGGGCTGGACTCGCTCGGTCTGCTCGGCATCGTCGGCGAGCTGGAGAACAGCCACGGCCGTGCGCTGCCCACCGACGCGGAGCGCTGCAAGACGCCGAGGGAGTTCCTCAACCTCGTCAACAGCAGCCTGATGGCGGGAGCCTGACATGTCGGGGCACACCGAGAACGAGATCATCATCGCCGCGCCCCTGGACCTCGTCTGGGACATGACCAACGACATCGAGAACTGGCCGCAGCTCTTCAGCGAGTACGCGTCCGTCGATGTCCTGGAGCGGGAAGGCGACAAGACGACCTTCCGGCTGACCATGCACCCGGACGAGAACGGCACGGTCTGGAGCTGGGTCTCCGAGCGGGTCGCCGACCGCAGCGCGCTGAAGGTCCGGGCCCGCCGGGTCGAGACCGGCCCCTTCGAGTACATGAACATCGAGTGGGTGTATTCGCAGACCCCTGACGGAGTGCGGATGCACTGGGCGCAGGACTTCGCGATGAAGCCCGAGGCCCCGGTGGACGACGCCTGGATGACCGACAACATCAACCGCAACTCGGTCGTCCAGATGCAGCTCATCCGGGACAAGGTCGAGGAGCGTGCCGCCCGGACGCGTCCGACCGCCTCCGTCACCACCGACTGACCGCCTGGTCGCCAGTCGCCATGCGGACCGCCTTCCGGGCGGTCCGCGCGGCTTGGCGCCGACGAAAGGAACACCCTTGACCCACCAAGCCCTGATCGTGGCACGGATGGCACCGGGCTCTGCCCCGGACATCGCCAAGGTGTTCGCGGATTCCGACAGCGGCGAGCTGCCGCACCTCGTCGGGGTCACGCGGCGCACCCTGTGGCAGTTCGGCGATGTGTATATGCACCTGGTGGAAGCGGACCGGGCGCCCGGCCCCGCGATCGCCAAAGTGGCGGGCCACCCGGCCTTCCGGGACATCAGCGACAGGCTCACCGCCTATGTGAGCGCGTACGACCCGGAGACCTGGCGCAGCCCCAAGGACGCGATGGCCCAGCAGTTCTACCTCTGGGAACGGGACGGTTCGGCCTGACCGTCAGAGACGACACACACCGTCGCCGGCTCCGCGGACGCGACCACGGTGTTGAGGAGCGAGGCCGCGGCC
>NZ_JBSFWK010000038.1:0-94498 GCF_053594815.1 Streptomyces sp. NPDC002577
CACGAGGGCGCTCCGGCGCCTTGCGATCGCACGCACCAGACACCGCGAGGCCCGCCCTCCGGGCGGACGACGGGAATTTGACGACAGGGCCTAGGCAGCCGGGACGCCTGCCGGTCCGGGCCCGGACCGGCAGCACCTGATCGATGGCGTGCGCTTCCGGATCCATGGGCCGGGCAGGGCCGGGCAGGCCGCCTCGTTCGCCTGCGTCAAAGACGGACGATGCGTGCAATGGTCGCGGCGCCACCGACGTGGACCCGAGGGCCGGCCTCGGTCTGCCACGCTGCAGCCGTGATGGTCGAGGGGGCACCGAGCGCGTCGCCCATGTCCACGGTGATGTCGGTCATGCCCTCCCGGGCCAGACGGAAGGCCAGGCAGGCAGTGCTGTTGGCGTTGGCGATGTCCTCCGGGACGCCGATGGACGGGGCGAACATACGGGCCGTGACGCGGCCTTCGGCCGTCGGCACGCTGTAGACGTAACAGCCCAGCAGCCCCAGGCGGTCGCAGGCGTCACGAAGCCGGTCGAAGTCCGGGGAGAGAGCGGCGAGAGCGGATCTTGTGTGCACCGGGACGAGCAACCGCTGCCGCCCCAGTGAGGCGACGCAGACGCCGGGAGCGAGCATGTCCGAGGTGATGCCCAAGGCGTGAAAGAGGGAAGCGTGTTCGCTCCCTGCGGGCTCACACACGTCGACAGACCCCGGCTCGAATGCGACCTTGAACTGGCCGTTCACCCGGGTGACCCGGCCGAGGAAGACGCCTCCCGAGGTGCGGAGCGTGGCCTGGCATTCCCCGCCCCCGGCGCGCTCGGCCAGAAATGCCAGAGCCGCGACCGTCCCATGGCCGCACGCGGGCAGTTCACCCGTGGCAGTGAAGAAGCGCAACGACACGTCTGGACCGTCGTGTCCACTGTCCTCAACCGAGAGGAAGACGGCGTGTGACGTCCCCATCAGAACAGGCACCGCGCGGCGTTCATCGTTGCTCAGGTCCGTCTCGTCCAGAACTGCGGTCGGGCTGCCGCCGCGGCCTTCCCGCAGGCACGCGTTCACGATCGTGACGGGCAGACCGCTTCCGTTCAGGGCAGTGGCATCAGGCACGGAAGTGATCGTAGTTCGGCCGACCTTCACTGATGGCGCATGCATTTACTGCAGGATCCGCACGGCCGACGCCGACGCCGGACCGGCACGGCCGTCGCTACCAGGTACGGGCCGCCTGTCGCAGGCGGTCGCGGACGCGCAGGACGTCGGGGTTGGCGTCGGCGCCGGGGCGCTGGACCAGGAACAGGGTGTTCAGCGGTGGCTCCTCCGGGTCGTGGAGGAGGGCGAGGCGGCCGGAGTCCAGGTACTCCTGGCACAGGGAGCGGGGCAGCACGCTGTAACCGGCACCCGCGTTGACCGCCGAGAGCACCGCGTAGAGATTGGGCACGGTGACGGCCGCCTGGGCGGTGAGCTGCTTGCCGAAGATGGTGCGCCAGTAGCGTCGGATGATCGGCAGGTCCTCCGCGTACGTCACCATCGGAATGTCGCGCAGGGCGGCGCACACGGGTTCGGGATGCCCGGCGACGCGCTCGGCCCAGGTGGGGTTCGCGACCAGCAGGTACTCCTCGTCGGCGAGCGGCATCGTCTCCAGCGCCCGGCCTCGCGGCCGCCGGGTCGCGATCACCAGGTCGTGCCGACCGGAGCGCATCTCCTCCAGCAGCGGCTCTGGCAGACCCTGCGCGACACGCAGCTGGACCCCGTCGGCGACGAGCGGGACGAGCGCGGGCAGGACCCGGACGCACAGCAGTTCCGACGGCCCGGCCAGGTGCACAGGCGCGGCCACCGCGCCGGCGTCCTTGAGGGTGGCCAGTGCGTCGAGCGGGCCCGCGATTCTTCCTGCGAGCTCGTGGGCGTACGGGGCAGGCTCGACCCCGCGAGGCAGCCGGGTGAACAACTCGCGTCCGGTCTGCTGCTCCAGCGTGCGGATCTGCGCGGTCACGGTCGGCTGCGACAGTCCGAGCCGCGGTGCCGCCGCCGTGAAGGACCCCGAGCGGTACACGGCCAGAAACGTGCGCAGCAGGTTCAGATCCGCGTGCGGCGGGAGTTGGGTGCCGCCGGCTGCCGGATGATTCTGACCCGTGGCGAGCGTCTGGTTCTTCATGGTCGCCAGCGTAGCGACCCTTCGTATCGGAGTTCCGATAGCAGGAATCGGCTCACCGATTGGTGATCGGATGGGTGTCCGGCGTACCCAAGCCTTCTTCCGCCGCGTGAAGAGCGGTGGGAACCCCGGATACCCGTGGTGATCGTTTGGCTCCGGGCGGGGGTAGTGTGCTGCCGATCGTGTGATGGGCGGTGTGGTCGTGGCGGCGGTGGAGCGGACGGCGTGTACGCGGTTCGAGCGGATCAACTCCGTACGCGAGTCGGCGCGCAGTTGTTCACCTCCGGCGAGGCTGAGATCGCATGGGCGGCGAGGCGGACTCACGACCGTCCGCAGCCGCTCGGCCCGGCTACCCCCGGCCGGGCTGCTGTTGGTGCCGGACGGGCAGCGGGCATTGGGTGGTACGGGCGTCTCGGGGATTTTGGTCGTCCCCGATTCGTTCGTGAGGATACGAGGATCTTGAAGGGGCTGGGTGCTGGTGGCACTGATCGACGTCGAGCGGGTCCGTAGCGAGACGGCAGGAGTTGGACGGGTGGTCCATCTCAACAACGCGGGGGCGGCTCTGCCGCCTCGCCCGGTGGTCGACGCGGTGGTCGAGCATCTGCGCCTGGAGGAGCAGATCGGCGGATACGAGGCGGCGGCCGCGCAATCCGAGCGGATCGAGCACACATACGACGCGCTGGCTCGCCTGGTGGGCGCCGGACGGGACGACATTGCGGTGGTGGAGAACGCCACGCGCGCCTGGGACATGGCCTTCTACTCCTTCCCCTGGGCGGCCGGCGACCGGATCCTGACGGCTCGTTCCGAGTACGCGAGCAATGCCATCGCCTTCCTGCAGACCGCCCGCCGCCATGGCGTCCGCATCGATGTGGTGCCCGACGACGAGCACGGCCAGCTCGACGTCGACGCACTGCGCTCCATGATCGACGAACGGGTCAAGCTGATCGCGATCACCCATGTGCCCACGCAAGGCGGCTTGGTCAACCCGGCCGCCGAGATCGGTGAGGTGGCCCGTGAGGCCGGTGTGGTCTACCTGCTGGACGCCTGCCAGTCGGTCGGCCAGATGCCCCTCGATGTCGGGCAGATCGGCTGCGACCTGCTCACCGCGACCGGCCGCAAGTTCCTGCGCGGCCCGCGCGGCACCGGCTTCCTGTACTGCTCCCCGCGCATCCGTGAGCAGCTGGAGCCTCCCTTCCTGGATCTCCACGCCGCCACCTGGACATCGTCGGACACCTACCAGGTCCGGGCCGATGCCCGCCGGTTCGAGAACTGGGAGACCTGCTACGCCGGCAAGCTCGGCCTCGGCGTCGCCGTCGACTACGCCCTCGATCTCGGCCTGGACACGATCGAGGACCGCGTGACCCAGCTCGCCACCGCCCTGCGCGCACGACTCCGGGATCTGCCCGGAGTGCGGGTCCACGACAGGGGAGTACGGCAATGCGCCATCGTGACCTTCACCGTCGACGGCCACGACAGCCACGCAATCGCACGCGCGCTGCAAGCCGACGGGATCAACGTCTCGGTCTCCGTCGCGGACTACGCACGCTGGGATTTCGAACCCCGCGCCCTCACATCGGTCGTCCGCGCCTCCGTGCACTACTACAACACGGACGACGAGATCGACCGGCTGGTCAGCGCCCTGCCCGCGCCAGGCAGGTCAGCCGGCCACGGCACCGGGTGATCCGACGGCCGGTCACGCCTTCTGTGCGGCAGGGGCAGGCTGTTCGCCTGACCCGCGGACGATCAGTCGCGTGGGCACGGTGATGGTGCGGGCGCGGGAGCGGTCGCCGTCGAGCCGTGCCAGGGCGGTGGTCGCGGCTGTTCTGCCGATTTCTTCGGGATCCTGGGCGACGACGGTCAGGGCCGGTTCGAGCGCTTCGGCGAGCGCCACGTCGTCGAAGGCGACGACGGCTACGTCCTTGCGCTTGCTGCGGGCGAGTTCGGCGACTATCCCCAGTCCCACGATGTTGTTGCCGGCGAACAGGGCGGTGGGGGGATCGGCCAGGCCGAGCAGTTGGGAGGTCGCGGTCGCAGCGCCCTGCTGGTCGTGCGCGTTGGTGACCAGGGTGCGGTCGTAGGGGAGGCCGGCTTCCTCCAAGGCCGAGCGGTAACCGGCCAGGCGTTCGCGGCGGGTGTACAGCTTCACGGGCAGGTCGCCGACGAAGCCGATGCGCCGGTGGCCGTGGGCGATCAGGTGGGCGACGCCGTCATGGGCTCCCGCACGGTTGGTGCTGACGATGCTGTCCGTGGACAGGCCGACTCCGGGGCGGTCGAGGAAGATGACGGGCAGTCCCGCCGTGCGGTGGGACTTGAGATGGGAGTGGTCGGCGCCGACGGACGGCACGACCATGAGGATGCTGACGCGCCGGGCGAGGAACTTGTCCGTCAGCGCGCGTTCGCGGTCGGGATCGTCCGCGGAGGAGCCCATGAGCAGAGTCAGTCCGCGTTCGCGGACGGTGTCCTCGATGGCGCGGGCCACGGCTCCGAAGAAGGGGTTGCCGACGTCGGGGATGACAAGTCCCATGGTGGTGTCGGGTCCGCCGACGCGGATGTTGCGTGCCATGAGGTTCGGCTGGAACCCGAGTTTGGCCACGGCGGCGAGCACCTGTTCCCTGGTCTGCGCCGAGGCGGGTCCGTCCTCGTTGAGGACACGGGAGACCGTCTTGGCGCTGACGCCGACTTCTCGGGCGACGTCGGCCAAGGTGGGTCGGCGGTTCGCTGCCATGGAGGAAAACCGTCTCCTGTGAGTTCTCTGTTCCGGCCGCGGCCTCGGCCGGAAACTGCGAGAACTGGGTCGTGTGGTCAGGTGGCCTGGACTCCGGCGGCCTTCGCGGCCTCGGAATCCGCTACGACAGTACCCCCGGTCTCATCGATGCTGAGCGCGCCGGTCATGATGGCGACGACCTCCGCCATGGAGTAGTCGGAGGGCTTGATCAGCGCGGCGCGCCGGCCCAGCCGGTGGACGTGGATCCGGTCGGCGATCTCGAACACATGGGGCATGTTGTGACTGATCAGGACGACCGGCATGCCCTTGTCGCGGACGCGGCGGATGAGGTCCAGTACCTGGCCGGACTCCTTGACGCCGAGGGCGGCGGTGGGTTCGTCCATGACGACGACGCTGCGCGCCCAGGCGACGGAACGGGCCACTGCCACAGCCTGTCGCTGTCCGCCGGAGAGTGTCTCGACCGCCTGCGTGAGCGACCGCAGGCCGATCTTCAGGTCGGCCATGTGCTCGGCGGCCTCCTGGCGCATGCGCTTCTTGTCGAGCATGCGGAAGACACTGCCGAGGACGCCGGGGCGGCGCAGTTCGCGGCCGAGGAACATGTTGGAGGCGATGTCCATGGACGCGGCCACGGCCAGGTCCTGATAGACCGTCTCGATGCCGTGGGCGCGTGCACTCTGGGGACCGGAGAACTGGATCGGTTCGCCGCCCAGGCGTATCTCGCCGGCGTCGGGGACCAGCGCGCCGGTGAGCGCCTTGATGAGGCTGGTCTTGCCGGCGCCGTTGTCGCCGATGACGGCGAGGACCTCGCCGGGCAGCAGGTCGAAGTCGGCGCCGTCGATGGCGGTGACGTGCCCGTACCGCTTGACCAGACCGCGGGCCTGCAGGACAGGGGTGGGGGAGTCGGTGGCGGTCATCGGGCCTTCTTCCGGGAGATCTGGTCGACGGTCACCGCGAGGATCACCAGGACACCGGTGATCAGGGTCTGGTAGATGGAGGCGACGCCCATCAACTGCAGCCCGTTGCGGAAGACGCCCACGATGAGGACGCCGATGAAGGTGCCCAGGACCGATCCGCGTCCGCCGAAGAGGCTGGTGCCGCCGAGGACTACGGCGGTGATGCTGTCGAGGTTGTCGGTCTGGCCTGCCTGGGGGTCGCCGACTCCGGTGCGGGAGATGAGCAGCAGGGCGGCGACGCCGTAGAGCAGGCCGGCCACGGTGTAGATGCCGATGGTCAGCCGGGAGGTGCGGATGCCGTTCAGCCGCGCCGATTCCTGGCTGTTGCCCAGGGCGTAGACGTGCCGGCCCCAACTGGTGCTGCTCAGTGCGTAGGCGAGGAGGAGGAACAGGGCGATGGTGACGAGGGAGCCGTAGGTGATGTCGGTGTGGCCGAGCGGGAAGGTCTGCCCGAGAGCCGTCAGCGGGCCGGGCAGATTGGTGACCGTCTGCTCCTCGGAGTAGATGTGCGTCAGCGCGAACGCGACGTTGAGCATGCCCAGGGTCACGATGAACGGCGGCAGCGGAATCCTCTGCACCAGCAGCCCGTTGAGCAGGCCGAAGCCGGCGCAGACCACGATGCCCAGGGCGATGGCGAGGAGCGGCGGCAGAGAGCCCTCGGCCGCCATCTTGGCGATCACGATGCTGCCGAACGCCATCACGGCCCCGCACGACAGGTCGATGCCCGCCGTGAGGATGATCAGGGTCTGGCCGATGGCGAGGGTGCCGACGACCATGACCTGCTGCACGATCAGGGAGAAGTTCCCGCCGGTGAGGAACTGGTCGGTCGAGAGGGAGAAGAAGACGCAGGCCAGAAGAAGGGCGACCAGCGGGCCGGTGGTCGGTGCCGTGAGCAGTCTGCGGGCCGTGGTCGGCGCTTTGAGCTCGGCGTACGGCGTGGTCGTGGCTGTCATGCGGAAGTCCTTGTCGGAAGACAGAAGTCCTTGTCAGTCCTTGCCGGAAGACAAGTGGACGAGGGGGCGGCCGGCCCAGGTCGGGGAGGGGTCGGGGCCGGCCGCCCCGCTGAGGGGAGAGGCGACGTCGTACGGTCCTCGGGGGCCGGCTCAGCCCCAGCAGTTCTCCAGGCCGAACCCGGTGTCCTTGGACGTGACTCCCGTCTGCGCCTTGTCGGTGATCAGGGTGACACCGGTGTCGGTGTAACCCGACGCCTTCTTGCCGTCCTTGGCGTACGTCACGACGGCCTTGACGCCCTCGGCGGCCATTTTCAGCGGGTACTGCTGCGACGTGGCGGCGATCTTTCCGTCCTTGACCGCCTGGGTGCCGGCGCAGCCGCCGTCGACGGAGACGATCAGTACGTCCTTCTCCCGGCCCTTGGCCTTCAGCGCGGTGTACGCGCCCAGGGCTGCCGGTTCGTTGATGGTGTAGACGACGTTGATGCCGGGCGCCTTCTGCAGGCAGTTCTCCATCGCGGTCTGGCCCTTGGCCTGGTCGCCGCCCGTGTCCTGGGCGCAGACGACGTCCTTGTCTGTGGCGCCGAAGCCCTTCAGGAAGCCGTTGTGCCGCTGGACTCCGACGGAGACGCCCGGCGCGAGGTCGAGGGTGGCTATCTTGGCCGACTTGCCCTGCATGGCGGCCTTGGCGTACTCGCCGATCAGTTCGCCGGCCTTGAGGTTGTCGGTGGCGAAGAGGGCGTCGACCGCGCTCTCCGGCTCGGTCGGCGTGTCCAGGGCGATGACCAGGACGCCCTTGGCGCGGGCCTTCTGGATCGCGGGCACGATGGCCTTGGAGTCGCTCGGGGTGATGAGGATGCCCTTCACCCCGGAGGCGACCATGTTCTCGATGGCGGTGACCTGACCGGCGTTGTCCCCGTCGAACTTGCCCGCGGCGGTCATCAGTTGGACGCCGTCTTCCTTGGCGGCCTTCTCCGCACCCTCCTTCATCTTGACGAAGAACGGGTTGGTGTCGGTCTTGGTGATCAGGCCGACCTTGACGCTGCCTGATCCGGAGCTCGCGGAGCCGGAGGCGGATCCTGAGCCGGATCCGCAGGCCGTCAGGGTGAGGGCCGCGATGCCCGTACACGCAGCGGCTCGGAGGAGGGAGGGGGTCAGACGAGTGGTGCGAGACATGAACGACTCCTGCGGGATTGCGAGCGGCGCGGCCGGCATCGGAGCATGCCGTCCCGAGGTGTCATCGTTGACTTATGTCATCGTTGACACGGCTTGCGGAGGATGATGGACTCCGGTTCGCGGAAACGTCAATGCCCTGCACTCGTCACAAATCGGCAACGTCTGTGGCCGTCGCCCGCTCGTAGCTGTTCAGCGGCTGTGTCGCGACGCGTCCCCGTGCGCCCGTACTTTCTGAGAAAAGAGCAGCCCATGAGCCCGAGTCAGATCACCGTCCTGGGAGAGTGCGTAGCCGACGCCTTCTGTGAACCCGCAAGCGCCTCGGATGAACTTGCACTGCGGGTGCTGCCCGGCGGCGGACCCGCAAACACGGCGGTCGCCCTGGCACGGCTGGGTACCCCGGCCCGCTTCCTCGCGCGACTGTCCGGCGACGTGTTCGGCCGCCTGTTCCGGGCCCACCTGGAGGCGTCCGGCGTGGACCTGTCGTATGCCGTCCAGGCCCCCGAGCCCAGCACGCTGGCCGTGGCGGAGCTGGACACACAGGGGCAGGCCACGTTCTCGTTCCATGCGCAGAACACGGCAGACTGGCAGTGGACTCCAGAGGAACTGGCGAGGGTTGATTTGTCCGAAACTGCCTGTTTGCACACCGGGTCTCTGGCGCTGGTCCGTGAGCCAGGCGCGGCGGCGGTGGAGGAGTTCCTGGCAACAGCCTCTCCCCAGGCCACCATCAGCATCGATCCCAACGTCCGGCCGCTGCTGGTGCGCCCCGAGGTCTACCGCGCCAGGCTGCAGCACTGGTGCGGAGTCACGGATGTGCTGCGGCTGAGTGAGGACGACCTGGCGCTCCTCCTGCCCGAGACGTCGCCCGAGCAGGCGTGCGACACCTGGCACGCCGCGGGTGCGCGACTTGTCGTGATCACGCGTGGCGCCGACGGTGCTCTGGTGTCACTCGACGGCGAACGGCTGCAGGTGCCCGCGGTGGTGACGCGGGTGGTCGACACGGTCGGGGCGGGGGACTCCTTCACCGCCGGGCTGCTGCACCACCTCGGCGCCCGCGGACTCCTCGGTGGTCGGCTTACAGATCTCGCTCTCGGCGATGTCGCGGAAGCCTGCCGGTTCGCCGTCCAGGTCGCGGCCCTGACCTGCTCGGTCGCCGGCCCCAATCCGCCGTGGCAGAGCGAGCTTGCGCAGTTCGCGGCCGTCGAAGGCGCGTGACGGGTAGATAGGCGCGGCGCCGAGGTCGGCCGGCCCTGCTCGATCGGGCAGACGGGCCGCGTCGCAGCAACCGAGCCCGCACCGTTGACGCGTTGGCAGGATTGCCACCATCATCGGGCGCACTCGATGTCATCGATGACATAGGTCAACGTTGACATCTCCTTTCGGCGCCGTGGACGACGACGCCGACATCGAGGCCGCCTTCTCCCTCAAGGACGCCGAACGGTTCGGCCTGAAGGTGCGCACCGGCGCCGGGGGAGAGGAGACCGTCATCGGCTACGACACCACGACACAGGAGCTGTACGTCGACCGCACCCGCTCCGGCGCCGTGGACTTCAACAGCACCTTCCCCGGCCTCCAGACAGCACCCCTGCAGGCCAGGAACGGCAAGGTGACGCTGGACCGCGCCCATGTCCGGCACCTCGGCTCCTGTCGCGACTGACCCCCGACCACAGAGGAAGACGAACATTGTGAACAAGACCCTGCTCGCCGAGTTCACCGCCCGCGAGGGAGCGGAAGGCGAGGTCGCCCGCCTGCTGCTGGACTACGCCCGAAAGGTGCGCGAGGAAGACGGGAACCTCGCTTTCGACGTCTACACCAAGGCGTCCAACCCGCGCGCCTACTGGATCTTCGAGGTGTACCGGGACGAGGACGCCTTCCAGGCACACCTGAACGCCCCGTACGGCGCGCCGTTCAACGCAGCCCTCGCCCCGCTGATCGAGGAGGACGCCTCCGTACTGACGTTCCTCGATCCGGCGGACTGACCCGGCCTGATCCGGCCACCCGTCCGGGCCCGCCTGGCGGGCCCGGCCCCTGCGGGCCGGCGGCGCAGTCTTGCCCGCGAGGCCAACGGTGACGAGGCCCACCGGGCCAAGGCCCGGCGTCGAAAGTCTGGCCTCCAACGTGCCCAAGTCTGCCTCGATGCTGGCTGTTTTGTGCGCGTGGACTTGCCGACGTCTTGACGATCCGTTCCATGTACGTTCAACCAACCGTCTGTGCCTGTGTTGTGTGCCGTCCCTAGGGTCCCTGAGGCTTTCGAAAGAAGGGACTCATGGACACACCTCTCGCAGTCCGGGCTCGCGGGATCACCAAGTGTTTCGGCGACGTCGTCGCACTCGACGGCATCGACCTGGATGTGACGCAGGGGCAGATCCACGGCTTGGTCGGACCGAACGGCGCCGGCAAGACGACACTGCTCGGTCTCCTGCTGGGCCTGGCGGTCGCCGACGGCGGCCGCCTCGAGATCCTGGGTACGCCGGTCGGGCGGGCGCTTACCGCTCCCGACGGTGTCGCCGGCTTCGTGGACGGGCCCGGTCTCTACCCCTCGCTCACCGCCAGGCAGAACCTCGCCGCGCTGGCCGCTCTTCGCGGCCACGACGCGCGGACGACGGGGATCGACGACGTGCTCGACCAGGTCGGGCTCACCGATGTCGCCGACGACAGGGCCCGCGGTTTCTCCCTCGGCATGCGTCAGCGGCTCGGGCTCGCCGCCGCCCTGCTCACCAAGCCCCGGCTCCTCGTACTCGACGAACCTTCCAACGGCCTCGACCCCGCCGGGAAAAAACACGTGCACGGTGTCCTCAGCCGGCTCGCGGCGGACGGAACCAGCGTCGTGCTCTCGAGCCACCGCATGGACGACCTCGAGGCGCTGTGCTCCGAGGTCACCATCGTCGCCACCGGACGGGTCGTCTTCTCGGGCCCGTTGAGCAAGCTGGCTGCCGAGAACTCCGAACTCGACTACTGGTTGCTCACCTCCGACCCGCAGGCCGCCCGCTGGGTGGCTGTCGACATTGCCGGGATCGGCGTCATCGACGACGCCGGGGCACGGCGTGATGCCGAGGGGCTCGTCGTGCGCGCCCAGGTGCCCGCCCTCGACGAACTGGTGGTGCGGCTCGTACACGCGGGCATCGCGGTGCGCGAGCTCACTCCCGTGGTGTCGCCGCTCGAGGCCGCGTTCCTCGCCCTCACCGAGCAGCAGGAGGCCGGCCGATGACCGCGACCGTCGCCGCCGACAACGTTGCCGCCCCGCGCGTCTCGGTGTCGCGCGGCTACCGCTTCGAGCTGGTCAAGTTGGTGTCGCAATGGCGGATCCGCTTGCTGGTCCTCGCCTGCTGGATCGCGCCGGCGCTCTTCGTCGCCGCGGTGAGCCAGCAGAGCACGCTCCCCGTCGACACCCTCTTCGGTCGCTGGATGCACGCCACAGGGTGGGCCGGACCGCTGGTGATGCTCGGTTTCGCGGGCACTTGGGCGCTCCCGCTGCTGATCTCGGTGGTCGCCGGTGACGTGTTCGCCTCCGAGGACCGGCTCGGCACCTGGCGCCACTTGCTCGTGGCGGTCCGGTCGCCTCGACGGATCTTCGTAGCGAAGGCACTTGCCAGCCTCAGCGTCATCCTGCTGCTCGTGGCCGGACTGGCCTGTTCCAGCGCGGTCGGCGGGGTCGTGGCGGTCGGCAACCAGCCGCTGGTCGGCCTCGACGGACATCTGCTGGCGCCCGGGGACGCGGCCGGCCGGGTCCTGCTCGCCTGGGTTGCGGCCCTCGCTCCGACCCTCGCCCTCGCCGCGATCGGACTCCTCGGCTCGGTCGCCCTGGGACGGTCCCCGATGGGGCTGCTGCTGCCCCCGATCGTCGCGCTGGCGATGTCGGTCGCGCAGATGCTGCCGCTGCCCGTCGCCGTGCGCCTCGCCCTGCCCGGCTACGCCTTCATCTCCTGGAACGGCCTGTTCACCAACCCGGCACAGCTCGGCCCGCTTCTGATCGGCATCGCGGTCAGCCTGGTGTGGGCCGTTCTCGCAACAGCACTGGCGTATCTGCTCTTCCTCCGCCGTGACTTCACCAACCTGGCCTACGACGGTTCCGGCCGCCGCGCGATCTCTGGCGGACTTCTGCCGCTGGTCGGACTGACCGCCCTCACCGTCGCGGTGGTCGCCGTGGCGACCCCGTCGACGGGCTCCGGAATCGAGCAGGACAAGGTTCAGCGGTCGGTCGCCACGGCTTTCGCCCACCTCTACCGCATGCAGACCCAGCAGCTCCACCGCCCTGCCGTCACCGAGGCGCAACTGCGGGCCACCGCGGCGTGCACCAAGAGCGACGGCCAAGGCGCCCAACAGGGGGCGGGCAACGACTGGCGTTGCGTCGTGACCTGGCATCTTCCCAGCGCCACGGTCGCGGGGACGGCCATCTACCAGCTTGACATCACCTCAGACGGGCGGTTCGTGGCTGACGGCGACGGGCCGAAGGAAGTGAACGGTTACTTCCTGGTGCGGACCTCGACCGGGGACGCCCCGAATCCGCTGTGGCAGTTCGACGGCAACGTCGAACTGCTCGACACCACCTCGAAGGGATAGTTCCGATGCAGGTAATACGGCAGCGCCGGGGTAACGAGAAGCAGCAGGTCAACCTCTTCGGCAGACGCGTCGGCCGCCGGACCGTGCTGGTGACGGCGGGCATCGCCGTTGCCCTCGGTGTCACGGGCACCGCGGTCGCTTCTACGTACCAGTTGGGCACCCAGCAGGTCGGCCAGGTCACCGCCAACGGCCAGGTCGTCTCCGCCGACCAGTACATCAACCCGTACGGCAGCCGCAGCGTCATCGACGACGGCAAGATCATGTCGTCGACCGTCAGCCCGGACGGCACCCACCTCGCGGCCTCGATCGCCGACGGTGACGCGTCGCTGGTCGTCATGGACCTCTCGACCGGGCAGGTCAAGCAGAAGGTCGGTACCAAGGCGGTGGACGACCTGCGCATCAGCAGCAGCGCCGTCGGCCAGGAGGGCCCGACCTACTCGCCCGACGGCAAGCAACTGTGGCTGGGCCAGGCGAACGGCTACACGAAGTTCACCGTCAGCGCGGACGGCACCCTCGCCAACCCGACGGCCGTCCCGATCGCGGCCGACGGCTCCAAGCAGGCGCTGGTGGGCGCGGCCGTGTTCTCCGCCGACGGCTCCACCGTGTACTCCGCGGTCAACGGGCAGAACAAGGTGGTCGCCATAGACGCGGCGACCGGGACGATCAAGCAGAGCTGGGCCGTCGGCAACGCCCCGCGCGGCATCACCCTGGTCGGCGGCAAGCTCTACGTCAGCAACGAGGGCGGGCGCCCGGCCAAGGCCGGCGACATCACCATCAACTCCTACGGCACCGACGTGGTGGCGAACCCGAAGACCGGTGCGAGCACCACCGGCACGGTCAGCGTCATCGACACCGCGGACCCGTCCGCCGCCGTCGGCACCATCGATGTCGGTCTGCACCCCACCGCGGTGTACGCGCGCAAGGGCGCGGTGTTCGTCACCAACACCGCCGACAACAGCGTGTCGGTCATCGACTCCCGCAAGGACAAGGTCGTTCAGACCATCGCCACCCAGCCGTGGCCGGAGGCGTCGGTCGGCTACGAGCCCAACGCGGTGACGCTCACCGACGACGGCCGCCTGCTGGTGACGCTCGGCCGCGCCAACGCGGTCGCCGTCTACCGCTACACCTCCCCGCAGCAGCCGGCCCGCTACGTCGGCCTGCTCCCGACGGACTACTTCCCCTCGGAGATCACCACCGTCGGCAAGCAGGTGGTCGTCTCCAACACCCGCGGCGTCGACGCCCGCCGCCCCGACAGCGCCGGCCACAACACCCATGACACGACGTCGAGCCTGACGCAGTTCACGCTGCCGGACGACAGTGTCATCAAGTCCGAGACGGCCAAGGTGTTCAAGCAGAACGGCTGGACCGGCGGCTCGGTCAAGGTGGCCGAGGGCCAGAGCACGGCGAAGCCGGTAGCGGTCCCGACGCGGATCGGCGACCCCTCGAAGATCAAGCACGTCTTCCTGCTCGTCAAGGAGAACCGGACCTACGACCAGGTCTTCGGCGACCTCCCGCAGGGCAACGGCGACTCGTCGCTCACGCAGTTCGGCGAGAACGTGACGCCCAACCAGCACGCGCTGGCCGAGCAGTTCGGCCTGTACGACAACTTCTACGACATCGGCACGAACTCCGCCGAGGGCCACAACTGGCTGATGCAGTCCGACAACCCGGAGTACACCGAGTCGTCGGCCGGCGAGTACACGCGCAGCTACGACACCGAGAACGACGTCCTCGGCCACCAGAAGACCGGGTTCATCTGGACCGGCGCGCAGGCGGCGGGGAAGTCCGTGAAGGACTTCGGCGAGTTCCAGTCGCTGGAGACCAAGCCGGCCGACGCGACCTGGCAGAACCTGTACTGCGACAGCAAGAACATGGCCGCGACCGGGGCCCAGACCCAGTACCCGATCAAGACGGGTTCGGCGATCCCCTCGCTCAACGACGTGTCGGTGCAGGGCTTCCCGCTGTTCGACCTCAGCGTCCCGGACATCTACAAAGAGCAGATCTGGAAGCAGGACTTCGAGAAGAACGGTCCGGCGAACCTGAACATGTTCTGGTTCTCCAACGACCACACCGGCGGCCCGGCGAACGCGGCCGCCGAGGTCGCCGACAACGACCTCGCGGTCGGCAGGATGGTCGACGAGATCACCCACAGCAAGTACTGGAAGGACTCGGCGATCTTCGTCGTCGAGGACGACTCCCAGGCCGGCCTCGACCACGTCGACGGCCACCGCGCCCCGGTGCAGGTCATCAGCCCGTACGCCAAGCACGGCGCGGTCGACAGCCACTTCTACTCGCAGATAACCATGGTCCGCACCATCGAGCAGATCCTCGGGATCCACCCGATGAACCAGCTCGACAGCGCGGCCACCCCGATGTACGGGGCGTTCACGCAGAAGGCGGACGACACGCCGTTCACGGCCGTGCCCAACCGGACCTCGCTGACCCTCGGCGTGAGCCCCACGCCCTCCTGCGGTGCGGACACCCCGGCCCCGCAGGACGCCACGGCTGCGGCCGCGCCGACGTCCACCGCGGTGCCGGCGTCCGCGCAGAAGGTCGCGGACCAGTGGAAGACCTGGGCGTCGAAACAGCGGCTGACCGGAGCCAACGCCGTGCCCGACCACGCGAACCCCGAGCAGATGAACCGCTACACGTGGTACGAGACCCACAACTGGACCAAGCCGTACCCCGGTGACAGCAAGGTCTACGCGCCGAACGACGTACCCGGTGCCTACATCCCGTCGTCTGAGTCCGATGGCTGACGTAGCCTGATCGCGTCAAGGGCCCCTGGCCGGCGTCACCGCCGGCCAGGGCCGCTTCGGTTGGCCGGGCGCCGGCCAGGGCGCGGCTACACCCTGCAGTTCTACAGCTGTATCGGCACGCCGACCCACCTACCGGGTCCATCATGCAGTAGCGCAGACAGCCGGGAGGGGGGCGGGTTATCGCAGCGCCGCCGTCACCAGCCCCCGGATCTCTTGGTCGGACACGCTTCCGCCGCTCACCAGGCGGTCGAAGACCAGTCCGTCCACGCACGTCAGCAGCGTGACGGTACGGGCGTCGGCGTCCGCCAGGCCTTGCGCGGCCAGGAAGTCCCGTACGACGTGTCGCCCCGCGTTCTCGCGCGGCACGAGGATCTCCCGCAGCTCGGGGTGGTGGACGCTCTCGATGGCGCATGCGTAGCGGGCGAGGGAGCGCCGCCGTCCGTCTCCCGTGAGCCGCCGCTCGACGAAGGCGGCGATCCCGGCCACCAGTTCGTCGGCGTTCCGCGGTACCGGAGTCCGGCTCCCGATCTCCTGGAGTTCCGCCTGGTCGAGCGCGACCAGGCGCCGGACCAGTGCGGTGAGCAGCGCCTGGCGGGTGCGGTAGTAGGCGGAGGTGGTGCCGGGCGGCAGGCCCGCCGCCCGGTCCACCGCGCGGTGGGTCAGTCCTCGTATCCCGGTCTCGGCGAGCACTCCGATGGCCGTGTCGGCAAGGACGGTACGTCGATCGTCAGGCACCCCCCATTTCTACACCTGTAGAGGAGCTGGATACCCTCCTTCTACATCTGTAGAAAGAGCGCGGCAGGGTGGTAGGAGAGGGGCGGGGCATGGGCGGCAGTGCGGTGGTGGTCGGGGGAGGCATCGGCGGGCTGGCCGCGGCGATCGGCCTGCGCAGGATCGGCTGGGAGGTGACGGTCGTCGAACGGGCCCGCGTCCTGGCTGACGTGGGCGCGGGCATCTCCCTGCACGCCAACGGCATCCGAGCCCTGGACGTCCTTGGTGTCGGCGAAGCGGTACGCGCGGCCGCGCGGCCCCAGTACACCGGGGGTACCCGCACTCCCGGTGGCAGATGGCTGGCCCGGATGGACGGGGCCGTGCTCGAGCGCGAGTTGGGCACGCCGATCGTCGGTATCCCCCGGGCCGTGCTGCACCGTCTGCTGCGCGAGGCTCTGCCTCCCGCGTGCCTGCTCATCGGGGCCGAGGTGACATCCGTCGACTGCTCGGTACCCGGCCGTATGCGGGTGCCGGTCAAGGACGGCGTCCTGGAGGCGGACCTGGTCGTGGCGGCCGACGGAGTGCACAGCCGGCTGCGCGGCCAGCTGTTCCCCGGCCACCCCGGCCCCGCCTACAGCGGCTCGACGGTCCTGCGCGCCATCACCGAGCATCCGGTGTCGTTGCCCACCGACTTCGGACTGACCTGGGGGAAGGGCGCCGAGTTCGGCCACATCGCCTTCACCGACGGCCGTGCCGAGTGGCACGCGGTGCTCAACTCGACGCCGGGCGTACGGCATCCGGACGCTCTTGCCGCGATGCGCCGCCTATTCGGCGGCTGGCACGATCCGATCCCCGCGTTGCTGGACGCGACCCGGCCGGACGCCGTCCTGCACCACGACATCCACGAGCTGGCAACGCCCTTGCCCGCCTTCGCCGAAGGCCGGATCGTGCTCGTCGGCGACGCGGCACACGCCATGACTCCGAACCTCGGCCAGGGCGCCTGCCAGGCCCTGGAGGACGCGGCCACACTGGCCGCCGCGCTCGCCACCGAGCCCACGGTCGAATCGGCACTGGCCCGCTACGACGCCGAACGCCGCCCGCGCAGCCAGTCCGTGGCCCGGGCCGCACGCCGGGCCGGCCGCATGGGCCAGCAACTGACCCACCCCCTGGCCGTGGCCCTGCGCAACGCGGCCCTCCACCTGGCCCCCTCCCGCGTGACCGTCCGGGCCATCCTGCGGCACGCCGACTGGACACCGCCGAGCCTGGGCTGACGTCACCGGGCCCGCCCCTGGCCGCAGCACGCCCCGCCCCACGCCAAGAACCCGGGCGCCGGCCTGGAGTGCGCCAACGCGGACCCGCCTGTTCGTGCAGCTCGATCATCCTGGCCGCGAGCTTGGCCTGCATGACGTAGACCGGGATCTGCGGCCCGCGCGGCGCGATGCGACCGATGAAGTACAGCTTCTCGGCGGTCTCCGTCACGATGCCGCCCGCGTAGCGGACCGGCGCCCCGGCAGCCCAGCGGAACAAGGTGTCGTCGAGGAACGGGAGCCGGACGTTGAAGCCGGTGGTCCACAGGATGGTGTCGTAGTCGCGGGCCGTGCCGTCGCTGAAGTGGACGGTGTTGCCGTCGAACCGCTCGATGCCCGGTCGGACGGTGATGCGGCCGTGGTGGATCCCGTACAGCAGGAGGTCGTTGAGGACCGCGCGGCCCTCGGCGAGGGTGGCTCCCTCGGGTTGGGGCATGCCGGGACAGGCGTTCCCTTCCCCGATCGACAGGTGGGCCATGAGCCGGTTGATCAGGTCCTGTTGAGTCGGGGAGAAGCCGGCGAGGAACGGCACCTGCCGGCGGGGCACGCCGAAGTACGTCTTGGGCTGGAACCACGAGTTGTGCCGGATGACGATGCCACGGCACCTGTCTGACCGGCGAGACGCCGGTCGTCAGCGGTGGCCTCACCGTCCGCTGAACCCGGGCGGAGGGACGCGACGGACGCCACGCGGACGCCGCGCACCCTCCGCCCTCTCTGCCTCGTTCTCGTTCGCGAGCGCCCATCACGCAACGCGCCAAACCACGGAGGTACATCCATGACCGTCCAGCACACGCCCGCCGCGGACCTGCGCCTGACCGCCGGGGTCTACGCCGAAATCCTGGCGCGGGATCCCGCACAGTCCGAGTTCCACCAAGCCGCGCGCGAGGTGCTGGAGTCCCTGGAACCCGTCCTCGCCCGCCACCCCGAGTACACGCGCCACCGCATCCTGGAGCGCCTGTGTGAACCGGAGCGGCAGCTCGTCTTCCGCGTCCCCTGGGTCGACGACACCGGGCGGGTACGGGTCAACCGGGGCTTCCGCGTGGAGTTCAACTCCGCCCTGGGGCCGTACAAGGGCGGCCTGCGCTTCCACCCCACCGTCGACCTCGGCATCGTGAAGTTCCTCGGCTTCGAGCAGATCTTCAAGAACGCGCTGACCGGCCTGCCCATCGGCGGCGGCAAGGGCGGCTCCGACTTCGACCCCAAGGGCCGCTCGGACGGCGAGATCATGCGGTTCTGCCAGTCGTTCATGACCGAACTCCACCGCCACCTCGGCGAGCACACCGACGTACCGGCCGGCGACATCGGCGTCGGCACCCGCGAGATCGGCTACCTCTTCGGCCAGTACAAGCGCATCACCAACCGCTACGAGTCCGGGGTGCTCACCGGCAAGGGCCTGAGCTGGGGCGGCTCCCACGTACGGACCGAGGCCACGGGCTACGGCACCGTCTACTTCGTCTCCGAAATGCTGGCCGAACGAGGCCAGGACCTCGACGGCAGGCAGGTCGTCGTGTCCGGCTCCGGCAACGTCGCCATCTACGCCGCCCAGAAGGCGCACCAACTCGGCGCAAGGGTCGTTGCGATGTCGGACTCCGACGGTTACGTGGTCGACGAGTCCGGCATTGACACCGAGCTGGTCAAGGACATCAAGGAAGTCCGCCGCGGCCGGATCAAGGAGTACGCCCAGACCGAGACCCGGGCCCGTTACGTCGAGGGCGGTTCCGTCTGGGACGTACCGTGCTCGGTCGCACTGCCGTGCGCCACCCAGAACGAACTCGACGAGAACGCTGCGCGGAACCTGGTGGCCGGGGGAGTGGTGGCGGTAGCCGAGGGCGCCAACATGCCCACCACCCCGGGGGCCGTAAGGCTGCTGCAGGATGCGGGCGTCGCGTTCGGCCCGGGCAAGGCCGTCAACGCCGGCGGCGTGGCCACCTCCGCACTGGAGATGCGGCAGAACGCCACCCGCGACAAGTGGTCCTTCGAGGACACCGCCCGCCGCCTCGCGGCCATCATGGCGGGCATCCACACCACCTGCCGCGCGACCGCGGAGGAGTACGGGGTCCCGGGCAACTACGTCGTCGGGGCGAACGTCGCGGGCTTCGTCAAGGTCGCCGACACCATGCTCGACCTCGGGGTGATCTGACAGTGATCTGACACGTCCCTCACGTCGGAGCGTGTGCTCACCGACCTGCGCTACAAGGAGGGCGGCATCAGCGCCGACTTTCCCTTGCCCTCGGCATCGGTGCCTTCGCGGAGAAGATTCTGGTGGCGGCCGGGCAGTGCACGAAGGTCGACCCGGCCGTCTCAGCGACCGTCGCCGGACTGCTCGGCTGCGGAGTGATGGCCGGCAGCGCCTTAACCTGGAGTCCTTCGTCTCGGAGACGATCGCCCTGGACGAGGTGGAGAAGGCGTTCGAGCGGATGCACCACGGTGACGTGCTGCGCTCGGTGGTGGTGCTGTGACGGCCGCGGGCATCGAACCCCTCGTCACCTTGGGGACCTTCGCGCTCGACGGCGGAGACCTCTTGGTCGGGGGCAGGTGTGTAGGCCTCGCGAGAGGTTCACCACTTTCCACGGCACACGGTCTCGTGACCGCGATTCGACGCGTGACCGCCAATAGTGGGGCACATCACCGGCTTCGGGGTCCGTGGGATGCGTGGGTGGGCCAGTGCTGCAGGGGAAGCAGGCCTCAGCCAGGACTTTCCCGGCGCAGCCAATGACGGACTCGTCAAGAAGGTGGGACACAAGCGTCCTGACGCCGGTGCGGACTGAGTCCGGGGGATTCGCTGCCGCCGTTCCGTCGCGCTGTGGCTGCACGGAGTTCGCCTGGGACGGGCTGCCCGGCGCAAGCGCTGGCTTTGCCTGGCTTGGAGCGGACTCCACCTCGTAATGACGCTTTGTTCCCAACAGGGCGAGATTAAAGGAGAGTTGCGTGCGTTACCGGGTTCTGGGCGGGACGGGTATCGAGGTCAGCTCCTATTGCCTCGGCACTATGATGTTCGGCTTCGTCGGCAATGCCGACCACGGCGAGTGCGTCCGGATGATCCACGCCGCGCTGGACGAGGGGATCAACTTCATCGACACGGCCGACATGTATTCGGCCGGAGAGTCGGAGACGATCGTCGGCAAGGCGCTGAAGGGCCGCCGCGACGACGTGGTGCTTGCGACCAAGGTCCACTTCTCCATGGGAGACGGCCCCAATCGGGGCGGAAACTCGCGGCGTTGGATCGTCAGGGAGGTGGAAGACAGTTTGCGGCGGCTGGGAACGGACTGGATCGACCTCTACCAGGTGCACCGGCCGGACCATACGACCGATATCGAGGAGACGCTCTCAGTCCTGACCGACCTTGTGCGCCAGGGAAAGATCAGAGCTTTCGGCTGTTCCACGTTCCCCGCGGACGAGATCGTCGAGGCGTACCACGTGGCCGACCGCCGCGGGCTGCACCGCTTCCGCACCGAGCAGCCGCCCTACTCGCTGCTGGCCCGCGGCGTGGAGAGACATGTGCTGCCGGTGGCGCAGCGTCTTGGGATGGGGGTGCTCACCTGGGGCCCGCTGGCCTCGGGGTTCCTGACCGGCCGCTACCGCAAGGGCCGGGCTCTCGATCTGAGCAGCGGGCGTCCCACCCTGAACCCGGACCGCTTCGATCCATCGGCGCCGCGTACCGTCGCGAAGCTGGAGGTCGTCGAGCAGCTCGTTGCCGTGGCCGAGGAAGTGGGCTGCTCGCTGCCCGAGTTGGCCATCGCCTTTCCGCTCGCGCATCCAGCCGTCACGTCGGTGATCATCGGCCCGCGCACCATGGAGCAACTGCACAGCACGCTCAAGGGCGCGTCCGTGGTGCTGGACGACACCGTCCTGGACCGGATCGACGACATCGTGCCGCCCGGAACCGATGTCTACCACCCGGACGGCGCCTGGTCTCCGCCGTCGCTCACCACGTCGGCACTGCGGCGACGCACTGCCGAGTCCAGGTCCGCCGCCTGAAGCAGGCCTGGCGGGCCCTCCTGTCCGGCTCGGATGTCGGCGGCGCGAACGCTCCGCGCGCCGCGCGACAAGTACGGGTTGAGACCGCCGTCAGGCGGTCGGAGACGGAGACTCCGTGGAAACGGATCACAAGCACCAGGGCAGCGATGACGGTGACGCCCTGCTGACGTGCGCTGTGGGCGACCCGGCCGCGTTCACACCCCTCGTGGAACAGTTCTCGCCCGCCCTGCACGGTTACTTCGCCCGGCGCGCGCCCGGCGCTGCCGACGACCTGCTGTCCGAGGCATGGCTGCAGGCCTTCGCAGCGCGCCGCACCTTCGACGCCTCACGCGGATCGGCTCGGGCATGGCTGTTCGGGGTCGCCCGCAACGTCCTCGCCGGGCACATCCGGCGGGCCGGGCGGGCGACCGCCCCAGCCGACCGGGTCGAGGTCGACCCGTGGCAGGCGGTGGACCAGCGGCTGGACGCCGCCGCCCTGGCACCTGAACTGCGCCGGGCACTGGCCGATCTGCCCGCTGAGGAGCGGGAGTTGTTGCTGCTGGTGTCCTGGGAGGAGCTGACGCCGACGGAGGCCGCCGCCGTGGTCGGGATCCCCGCAGGCACGGCTCGCTCCCGCCTGCACCGTGCACGCGGCCGGCTGCGCGCACACCTCGCCCCCATCCGCCACCTGGCCTTGACGCCTGCCACCCCCGTACGTACGGACCGGAAGGAATCGGCATGACCCAGCGACAGGACCTCCTCGATTTCCCCGGCGCTGAGGTGCTCCAGGCCGCGGGCCGCGTCGAACCCCCGGCTCCGCAGGCCGTCGCGCAGGCGCTGGCAGCGGTGCAGGCCGCCGCCCGCCAGGAGACCGCGCAGCACTCCGCGGTAGTTCCCCTCGGGCGGCGCCCCTTCGCCCATGGCCGGCGGATCCTCGCGACTGCGGTGGCGGCGGCCGCCGTCGCATCGGGAGTGGTCGCGTACAGCGTCACGGGTGCCGACCAGTCCGGCGGCCACCGTACGCCGCACCAGGCGCAGGCCATCACCGCCGCCACCTTCCTGGACCACACCGCGGACGTGGCCTACGCCAGGACAGCCGCCAGTGGGCGGTACTGGAAGGTGCGGACGAGGGTCAGCACCACGGGAACGAAGCCGACCCCCGCGACCGACTATTACTACGCTCGCTCCATGGACGCCGTCTACACGGTCGCGGGCGGTCAGACACACAAGAAGCCGGGCACCTTCGCCTGGCGCCTCGGCTCCAAGGAACTGCACAGCTGGAGCGACCTGGACCGGCTGCCCACCGACCCGGCACAGCTGGTCACACTGATGAACAGCTCCAAGGAGTACGCCGGCCAGTCCGCCTTCCTCCAGGCCGGCGCCCTCCTCGGCGAGTCCCCCGCTGGGCCCGAACTGCGCGCCGGGTTGTACCGGGCCCTCGCCCGTCTCCACGGGGTCAAGCTGGTCGGCACGGTGAAGGACAGTGCCGGCCGCACCGGCACCGAGCTGGTCTTCAGCGGCGTCGCCGGCACCGACCACATGGTGATCGACCCCAAGACCAGCGCCCTGCTGGAGACCAGCAGCGTCAGCACCAAGGGCAGCGACCGCGGCAAGACCACGCGCGTCACCTACCTGTCCGTCGGCCCCGCCGACAAGATCGGCTGACCTTCCCGCTTCATCCGTGAATCGGCGCGTGCACGCGCGACGGCCCGCCCCCGGCAGGGGCGGGCCGTCGCATCCGTGCGGTTTGTTCCAGGCGTCAGTCGGTCTTCGACGCGCCGCGACGGCGCATGCCGAAGAACAGTGCGCCGCCGATGACGACCAGGCCACCGGCGATGCCGGCGATCAGGGGCGTGCTGGAGCTCGCACCGGTCTCCGCCAGGTCCGAGCTACCGGCCGCGGGTGAAGGCGTGTTGTCCCCGGAGGTGGCGGGGGCCGTGCTCTCCGACGCCGACGGGGTGGCGGAAGAGGACGGCGTGTCCGATGGCTTCGGGGTCTCCGAGGCGGACGGAGTGGTCGACGCCGACGGGGTGGTCTCCGAGGCCGTGCAGGCACTGGAGGGCGCCGTCAGGTTCGGCGAGATGTTCTTGTCGAACACGCCGTCGACATTGACGTGGATGCGGTACTGGGCGTTCGGGGCCCAGTCCTCGGAGAACGTGATGGTGGCGCCCTGGCTGGTGCCGGTGACCGTCTGCTCGCCGACCTTCCGGGCGTCCGCGCCGTTCGACTCCAGGTAGACCGTCACGGTCGCCACCTTGCCGGAGGCGTCGGTGTCGGTGACGGTGATGATGCCCTTCCCGTTGTCGTCGCAGGACGCGACGGCCGAGAAGTCACGAATGTTGCAGGCGAGCGCGTTACCGGCGGCGCCAAGTGCGAGCGCGGCGGTGGCGGAGGCGACGCCGAGGATGCGCACCGAGCGTGCGGTGCGGGAGGATATGGACACGATTGCCCTTCACGGGATGTGCAATAGCGGGGGGTTACGGGGACGTTGCTCCTACAACAACCTCCCCAAGAGACTCACAGGTTTATAAGCGGTGGGTAAGTGCTGTCAACGCCGCTGTCCGGCAAGGCAGTCGTCTTTACTCGCTCGTTAACCATCGAGGCGTTTGAACATCCCGAATGCGCCAAGCCCTCGCCGCCGCGCCGTCGTTCGCCGGAATTCGAGTAGCCCGGTGAGCTGCTCGAAGACACCGCCCTTCCGCCGTCTGGCGAAGTAGCCGTACACGACCTTCGAGGGCCGTAAGTAGGCCAGCGCCGGCCGCCGTGGCGGCCGTTTGCGCACCTGGGAACATCAGGCTCCGACGCCGCGATCCGACGCCGAACTGCAGCAGCCCGGCACACAGCTGGCCGGCCCGCCGCTACGGACGCAGTTCCAGGGAGATGTGCGAGGACAGTGCACGGAGGAAGTCGGGCGCGTCGAAGATCGCGCCGGCGGAGGCGACGCCGACCGTCCTGGTCCGTCCTGTCAGGATGCGGTCAACGGCTTCCACCACGAGTGGCGCGGTGACGGCGTAGATGTCCTGGCCCTTCGCCACAGCGCGCCGTTCACTGCCGCCGGAGCGCACGACGACGTCGACGAGGAAGGTCTGCGCGGACCGCCCAAGTTCGTCGGCGGCGGCCGGCGTCGGTGTGTCCGGGGCCGATACGTCCCTGGCCGCCTCGATCGTCATGTGGGTGCGTACTTCGGGGATGGACAAGTGGCTGGGAACGGTGATGACGTCGGCCATCGTGAACTCCCCGATGACGGCCCGGTGGCCCATCGGGTCGGGGAAGGGCCACTGCAGGGTCGGCGGGTCGTCATGGCGGTAGTCCAGCCGCCCGTTCGTGTACACGACGCGTCGGCCGCCCCGCCGCTGCCGGGAGACCGCGCCCGCCGTACGCGTCCCGGCGGTGGGGTGCCAACTGCTCAGCCCGTACGCGATGGTCGCCTCGTCGGCCGCCGTCCAGTCTCCCATCGCCGCGGTGGTCAGGAGGTCGCCGAGGCCGCCGTAGAAGGCCATTGCGGGGACGATCACCGCTCCTGCGCCGCGGGCGCGGTCGGTGAAGTGCGTGAACGTATCGACGTTGGCCTCGATCTCGGCCGCCACATCCACATACGGGATTCCGGCGCGCAGGGCCGCCTCGATCACGGGGGCGGCCGTCGTCGCGAAGGGCCCGGCACAGTTGATCACTGCCGCCGCACCGGCCAGTGCGCGGTCGAGCGAGGCCGGGTCATCGACCGACGCCGGGCGGGCATCCAGGCCGGACTCGGACACCGCCAGCGCCTTCAGTTTGTCGGCGTCGCGGCCGGAGAGGACCGGGACGAACCCGCGATCCCGCAGCTGTGCCACCACAAAGCGCCCTGTGTGCCCATACGCGCCGAACACCACCACCGTCAGTCCCGATCCCATGGGAGTTCCCCCGTCCTCAAACGATCTGCTGCGATCTGTCACGGACATCCTGGCGGGGGCCGGGTGACCCACGCGAGTGTCTGGAACGCCATGCCCCGTACAATTCCGGACATGGACACTGTCGCGCTGGCCGTCACCGACGGGATGCTGCATTTCGAGCTGGCCTTGGCGTGCGAGGTCTTCGGAGCCGACATGACCGGCGTGGCCGACCCCTGGTACAGCGTCTCCGTCTGCGGGCCGGGCGCCGTGCGGGCAGGCCGGTTCCAGCTGGAGCCCGACCACGGATTCGACCAGCTCCCGGACGCCGACACCGTGATCGTCCCGGGCTGGGCCGACATCGACGAGGACCCACCCGCCGACCTGGTCGACGCGGTGCGCGCGGCCCACGAGGCGGGCGCACGCGTGGCCTCCCTCTGCACGGGCGCGTTCGTGCTGGCTGCCGCAGGCGTGCTCGACGGGCGGCGCGCGACCACGCACTGGGCGCACACCCGAGCCCTGGCCACCCGCTACCCCCAGGTGACGGTCGACCCGGACGTCCTCTACGTGGACAACGGCAGCGTGCTCACCTCCGCCGGAAAAGCTGCCGCCATGGACCTGTGCCTGCACCTCGTCCGCCTCGACCACGGCTCGTCGATCGCCAACGCGCTGGCCCGCCGCCTGGTCGTGCCGCCGCACCGGGACGGCGGCCAGGCCCAGTTCGTCACCACCCCGGTGCCCGCCCCGGACAACCACCCGCTCGCCGAACTGTTCCCCTGGGTGATCGAACGGCTGGACCAGCCGCTGACCGTGGAGGACCTGGCACGCCAGGCACGGATGAGTTCGCGCAACCTGGGGCGCCACTTCAGAGCGGTGACCGGCACCACCCCACTGCAATGGCTGCTCACTCAACGGATCCGCCACGCCCAGGAGCTGCTGGAGACCACCGACGACAGCATCGACACCATCGCGGCAGCCACCGGCATGGGCACCGCCACGACGCTGCGCCGCCACTTCAACCGCACAGTCGGCGTGCCTCCGGACACCTACCGCCGCACCTTCCGCTCGCGGACCCGCCCCGGCCCGAACGACAGCGGGCACCACCACCAACGCCCCTGAGCCTCGTATGCCTCGTCGAGTACGGCGACCCGGTCGGCGTCGGGTTCGTGGAGTTCTGAGCACAGTGGCGCCGGCACGCGGGTCCGCCACGTCGTCGAGCACCCGAACTCGCGACCCGCATGGACGCCGCCCCGTTGACCGTGGTTGACCGCACGATGTGACACGGCTGTGGCACACGACCTCGTCGCTTCGAAAGCGCCGTCGGTAGACGTCACGCGGCGGGCCACCAGGCTGGAGCCGGCCAGGCTCTGCGGGGAGCGGCTGCCGTGGAGCCGGAGGTCGGCGGACCGTGCCCCGCACCTCCTGCCAGCCCCGGCCCCGGCTGGCAGGAGAGCGATGTCAGCGGCAGCAGCCGCAGTTCTGGCTGACGATCGTGACCGGGATCGTTGAGCCGGTGAACCACTCCTCGACGGGTAGCTGCGATCGCGGTTCAGCGCTCATGGGCAAGGCGGACAGCTTCACAGGCCCTCTTCGATGCGGTCGATGAGCGCTTGCACCGCCGCTGCCTGGGAGGCTGTCAGTGTTCCCTTGTCGACCTGCAGAGCAGTCCAGTCATCGATGTCGCCCAGACGTGCCAGGGCCCGGTCGAGGTGTTCGTCGGTGCTCTGGGCACCACCCGCAACGTAGGTGGTCCAAGCAGCCTCGGCGGAGGTCTGGATCTGCCGGGCCGTCTCGCTTGCCGTCGGCCTGCCCGGAGTGTCCAGGCTCGCCACCAGGTCACGCAGGTCTCCGGCCGCCTCCCTGGCCTCGCCGAGGCCGCCGAGGACGGTATCGACGCCGAAGGTGTAGGACCCCGACCCGACCTCGAACACGGCAGCCCCGTCCTCCATCCGGAGGAACCGAACACCCTTGGTGTCGTCGGCCGGGCGGCCGCCCTCGGTAACCGCCCAGCGAGTCTTGGACGGTACGTGAACTTCCGCGACGGTGTTGACCGGCACGCTCACCTTCAGGTCGAAAGCACCGTTGTGGGTGCTCCAGCGAGACGACAGAAGGCCGTAGACGGTCTTGAGACTTCCGGAGCCCTCCGTCAGGTCTCCGCCGGGCACCGGCGCGATCCGGGAGCGCTTGTAGCCGGGCTTGAGCGCTGAGATGCCGCCGATGTTCTGGAACATCCAGTCACCCACGGCGCCGTAGGCGTAGTGGTTGAAGGAGTTCATCTCGACCGGGCCGAAGCTGCCGTCCGGCATGATCGAGTTCCAGCGCTCCCACATGGTGGTGGCACCGTTGACGACCTCGTAGCCCCAGGACGGGTAGTCCTTGTGCAGGAGCATCTTGTAGGCCAGGTCGGCCCGGCCGATCTTGCTCAGCGCGGGCAGCAGCAGCGGCGTGCCGATGAAGCCCGTCCTGAGGTGGTAGTCGGTGAGCGCCAGTTTGGCCACGAACTTCTCGCCGACCTTCTCGACCAGTGTCGGATTTGAGACGAGGTCCATGCCGAGGGCCATCGCGTACCCGGTCTGGGAGTTGCCCTTGACGGTGCCGTCAGCTGCGACGTAGGCCTTGGTGAAGGCGTTGCGGATGTCAGCGGAGAGCTTGCTGTAGTCGGACGCCGCCGTTTCGTCGCCCAGGGCCTCGGCCGTCTCCGCCATCATGCGGGCGTCCTCGGCGTAGTAGGCCGTGCCCAGAATGCCCTGCTCGGTCGGGTCGTCGAGATGCAGCCAGTCGTTGGTGAAGAACGTGGTGCGGCCGGGCTCGAGAAGGTCCGGTCCGGCGCTGTTGCGCACGAACTGGAAGAACTTCTGCATGGCGGGGTAGTTCTCCCGCAGGATGCGGGTGTCGTCGAAGGAACGCCACACGGAGTACGGCACGGTGATCATGACGTCGGACCACCCGACGCCGCTGTCGCCGAACTGACCCTGAGGGCTCGGCACAACGGCCGGCAGGTCGCCGTTGGCGTACTGGGAGTTGCGTACGTCCGCCAGCCAGTGAGCCAGGAACGCGCGGGTGTCGACCAGGTAGTTGGCTGTCGGCGCGAACAGGCTGATGTCACCCGTCCACCCCAGGCGCTCGTCACGGGCGGGCGTGTCGGTGGGGATGGAGAGGAAGTTGCCCCGCTGGCTCCAGGAGATGTTGCTCACCAGTTGGTTGAGCATGCTGTCCGAGGTCTTCAGAGCGCCGGTGGTGGGGAGGTCGGAACCCCACACGACGCCCCTGACGTCGGAGAGTGATGGCGGTTCGGTCACTCCGGTGATCTCGATGTAGCGGAACCCGTGCTGAGTGAAGGTGGGCTCGTAGGTCACCGTTCCGGACTCGGCGAAGACGTAGCGGTCGGTGACCCTGGCTCCGCGGAAGTTGTCGGTGTAGAGGGTGCCGTTCTTGTTGAGCACCTCCGCGTAGCGGATCTTGACTGTCTGACCGGCGGATCCGGTCAGGGTCAGCTGTGACACGCCGACCATGTTCTGACCGAGGTCGTAGACGTAGGCCCCGGCGGTGGGCTCGGTCGTTTTCTGGGCCTCGAGTACCTGGGTCTGGCGCACCGGCTCGTCGCTCTGCGGGACCAGGAGGGCGGTCCGGGACTCCAGGCTCGCGGCGGGATCCCACGTCGCGTCGTCGAATCCCGGCCGGCTCCAGCCCGACGGCTCCAGACGCGCGTCATAGGTCTCGCCGTCCTGCAGATCAGCCTTTACGTAGGGGCCGTCCGCCGCCTTCCACGAATCGTCCGTGGCGATCCACTGGACCGAGCCGTCGGTGTAGGTGATGCGCATCTTCGCCACGAGAGCAGGGGTGTCCCCGTACTGGCGGCTCCAGCCGAGCCCGACCTTGCCGGCCCACCAGCCGTCCGCCAGGGACGCGCCGATCACGTTGTCGCCGCTTTCGAGCAGCTTCGTCACGTCGTAGGTCTGGGACTGGATGCGCTGGTGGTAGTTCGTCCAGCCCGGGGCGAGCACCTGGTCGCCGACCCGCTCTCCGTTGATCTCCAGGTCGTAGAGGCCGAGTGCCGACGCGTAGACGCGCGCAGAGGCGATCTCCTTGTCGGCCTTGGTCGCGAAGTCCTTGCGCAGCAAAGGCAGCGGCCGGGCCGCGGGTTCGTACAGCGCGTCCGTGGTGCCGGACACGACGAGGGCGGAGTCGGTGATCTCACCGCCGGTGAACGGGTTCCGTCCGGAGGCGAAGTCGGTGTCGAGCAGCGTGGCGCCGTCGGTGCTGGTCACGACGGTGTCGTAGACCGTTCCCTGCTCGCCGCAACAAGCGTGTGTGCGGAAACCGATGTAGCCCTTGGTGAATGTGGTGTCCGTGAAGGTGTTGACCAGCTTGCCGTCGAGGGTCGTCTTGATGGTGGTGCCCACCACGTCGTAGCGGACGGTGTGCCGGCCGGCGAGGAGACTCGCGTTGGTGAAGCCGTAGGGCGCGAGATCCACCTGCTGCACCACGGTGTAGTTGCCCTTGATCTTCGTGTGCAGCCTCAGCATCGGGGTCGAGCCCGTGACGTTGAACTGCCACATGTATCCGTTGTTCACATCGGAGGCACGCAGGAACATGCCGAAGGCGGCGCTGTCGAGCTTGAACTCGACCGTGGCGACGTAGTCGGTCCACCTGTCCAGCTCACTCGGGGCCTCAGGACGAGTGATCCACTGGGCACCGTCCCAGTCGCCGGCATTCAGCAGACCCGTCTCGAAGTACGCATCCGTGCTCCACGGACTCGCGACTCCCTTGTCGTCCCAGGCCCGGACGTGCCAGTAATAGCGCGTGGCCGCCTCCAGGCCTGGACCGCCGTACTGGACTCCGACCTGGCGGTCGGAGTCCACCTTGCCGGACGACCACACATCGGCAGACCCCGGCGTGCGTCCGACCTGGATCTCGTAGGCCCTCTGCGATGTCTCCCGCCTGGTCGACGCCAACTTCCAGCCGAAGACGGGGTCCTCACCACCGATGCCCAGCGGGTTCACCCGGCCGTTGGTGGTCAGCCCCTTCACGGCGAACAGCGCGTCCGACACCGACGCCGCGGGGGACACGGACGTCGGCAGGACCGCCACGCTTCCGAGCACGGCAAACATGACGAAGCCTCTCAGGAGGACGAACAAGAGCGAGTGACTACGGAGCATGGAATCTCCACTTTTTGAATTGGGTCAGCCGGCTTCGTGCGCGTCAGTCCGCCGTACCGTTCAGCAGGGTCTCGAGAGCGGCGGCCGCGTCGGCGCCGCCGTTTTCGAAGAGAACCTTGTTCAGCAGCGCGGGCAGTCGGCCGACCGGGATGTCCAGGAACGGCCCCAGCCTGCGGGCCAGTTGAGCGGAGTCGCCGCCCAGACCGTGCCGGGTCAGGATGCCGACCGTGCGCCCCCAGACCTCTGGATCGTCCATCAGGTCCCGGACGGTGACCACTTCGGATGCTGCCGAGGCGAGGCAGGGATCCTCGGTGGTCCAGGTGTGCGTGCCGTGGGCCACGGTCACCGGAGGCTGCCCGGAACCGGGCAGGTGGACGGAGGCCCGCGCTCCCGCGGGCACGACCACCGTGAGGTGGAAGCGCCCGTCGTCGCGGCGCCAGCTCACCGACGCCTCGCCGTACGGGGTGAGATGCACGGCCGCGGCGTGGGTGAGCGACCGGTCCGGCAGGGGGCGCACGCAGAGCTCGCGGTAGCCGGGTGCAGCCGGGGCCAGTCCCGCCACGGTGCGGTGCATCCAGTCGGCGACGGCTCCGAGCGCGTAGTGGTTGAAGGAGGTCATCTGGCCGGGGTTGACCGTGCCGTCGGGCAGCATGCTGTCCCAGCGCTCCCAGATGGTGGTGGCACCCATCGTCACGGGATACAGCCAGGAGGGGCAGCCCTTCTCCAGAAGCAGCCGGTGGGCGAGGTCCGGGCGTCCGGCGGCGGTGAGGGCATCGGTCATCAGCGGGGTGCCGACGAATCCGGTGGCGATTCTGAAGCCGTTCGTACGGACGAGGTCGGCGAGCCTGCGCCCGGCGGTCGCACGCTGCTGCGGGGTGGGCAGCAGGTTCCATTGCAGGGCCATGGCGTACGAGGTCGGTGAGTCGCCCAGGATCCGGCCCGCCGGGGTGACGAAGGCGCGGGCGAACGCCTCCCGGGTCGCGGCGGCCAGCGCGGAGTACCGGGCGGCGTCCTCGGAGCGGCCCAGTACTCCGGCCGTGCGGGCGACGACGTCGGCGCACCGGGCCAGGCACGCGGTGGCGACGACGTCCGGCGGCGTACGGGCGGCGAACGGGTCGTCCGGCGGCGCGGCAGGATCCAGCCAGTCGCCGAACTGGAAGCCGCCCGCCCACACACCGTCGGTCGTGAGTGAGGCGATCTTGTCGACCCATCGGCGAGCGCTCCCGAACTGCCGGCGGAGGATGCCGAGGTCGCCGTACCGCTCGTACAGCACCCAGGGCACCACCGGCGCCGCGTCGCCCCACGCCGCCGCGTTCGGAGCCTCGGTGTCCAGGACGTCGGGGATCACCCACGGCACCGCGCCGTCGGAGTGCTGGTCGGCGGCGAGGTCGGCGAGCCAGGAGGACAGGAAGCCCGCCGTGTCGAACAGGAAGGAGGCGGTGGGGGAGAAGACCTGGATGTCGCCGGTCCAGCCGAGCCGCTCGTCGCGCTGCGGGCAGTCCGTCGGTACGTCCAGGAAGTTGCCCCGTGTGCCCCGGACGACGTTCTCGTGGAACTGCTCGAGATCCGGGTCGGAGCAGGAGAACCAGCCCGTGCGGCGCAGGTCGCTGCCCACCACCACGGCCTGCACGTCCTCGGCCGTCAGGTCCGGCACACCGGTGACCTCGGCATAGCGGAATCCGTGGAAGGTGAGCGAGGGTTCGACGACGGCCTCGTCCGCATCGGCCAGGAGGTAGGTGTCGGTGGCGTCGGCCGTACGCAGCGGCCTGGTGCACAGCTCCTCGTTCTCGAGGACCTCGGCGTGCCGGACGGTGATCTCCGTGCCGCCCGCGGTGTCGCTGAGGCGCAGGCGGACCCAGCCGACGACGTTCTGTCCGAAGTCGACGAGGGTGCGGCCGGACGGCGACTGCCAGACCTTCAAGGCCGGCAGCACCTCGGTGACGCGTACGGGCGGGCCCTCGGGAGCGATGAGCCGGGCCAGGTCCGCCTCCTCGTCGGGAAGCACGTCCACCGGACCGTCGGCTTCGCCCGGCGTGAACCGCAGGTCGGTGCGCTGACCCTTGTAGAGGTCGTCGGCGATGATCCCGGTGTCCCGGGCCCGCCACTCCTCGTCGGTGCCGAAGACCTCCACCGAGCCGTCGGCATAGCGGACTTCGAGCTGCGCGAGCAGGGCCAGCCGGTCGCCGTACAGCGCGCGGGCGCCCCACCAACCGAGGTGGCCGCGGTACCAGCCGTTGCCGAGCATGACCGAAAGGGTGTTCTCGCCCTTCGTCAGCAGCGCGGTCACGTCGTGGGTCTGGTACCGCAGCCGGTGGCTGTAGCTGGTCCAGCCGGGGGCGAGGACCTCGTCGCCGATCCGGGTGCCGTTCAGGGACGCGGTGTAGACGCCGTGAGCGGTGGCGTACAGACGGGCCGAGACGGCATCCGCACGCAGCGCGAACGTCCGCACGACCTCGGGGGCGGATGCATCGAGGGTGCCGTGGGCGCGGGGGGTGATGAAGCGGGCGGTCCAGTCGTCGGGGTACAGCAGCCCCGTCTCCACGGCGGTGGGCGCACTCCAGTCGCTCCACCACTCCCCAGAGGCCACCCGGATCCGGACGCTGGCCCGCCGACGGGAGGGCAGGGGTTCGAACGGCCAGGGCACCAGGACCTGTTCAGACGAATCGACCCGTACCGTCGTGGCGCCGTCCAGTTCCACCTCGTATGCCGTCTGCCGCCACGCTGGGTCGTCGGTGCGGACCTGCCAGGACAGGCGCGGCTCGGGGGTGCCGATGCCGAGCGCGTCCTCCCGGTGCTCGAAGCGGATCGAGACCACCGTCGTGCCGGGTTCGGGACGGTTCAGGCTCATGCCCGCTCCTCGCTCCTGGGTCGTGTTGTGTGCAACGTTCTACGTTTGAAACGACTCAACCCTGAGATGGATATGTCTGGCACGTCAAGAGGGGCGGCGCGGGAAATCTGGCGGATCCGACGTTTGCCGCAGTCTCGGAGCGCGTTCGGGCGGTCGGCGCTCCTGCGCCGAGGGTGTGGGTGTTCAGGCGCGCGGCGGTGCGGTACTGCCGCGCGTCACCAGGTGCGGTGTCGAGGCCATGACGACCGCGCGGTCACGTCGGTTCTCGATCCGTTCCAGCAGCAGCCTGGCCGCGGTCTCGCCCATCATGGCGCCGGCCTGGTCGACGCTGGTCAGGCTCACCGGTGAGAGGGCGGCGACGGAGGTGTTGTTGTATCCGGCGATCGAGAGGTCCTCGGGGATGCGCAGGCCGAGTTCGGCGGCGGCGCGGAAGACTCCGGTCGCGGCGACGTCGGCGCCGGCGAAGATCGCGGTGGGCGGGCGCCGGGAGGTGAGCAGTTCCATGGCGCCCCGGTAGCCGCCCTCGTCGGAGTACCCGGAGTTCACCACGCGGGCCAGGTCCCCCAGGCCGTGCCGGGTCATCGCCTCGCGGTAGGCGGCCCGGACGTGGTGCTCGGGCCGCTGCTCCCACTGGCTGCCGCGCACGGTCGGATGCGAGATGTGGGCGATGTCCCGGTGTCCGAGGCCGACCAGATGGTCCACGACGAGGTCGACGCCGACGCCGTCCTGGTTGACCACGCAGTCGTACGCCGGCGAGGGGTCGTGGTGGCCGATCACCACTGTCGGCACGTCGGCCGCGATGCGCACGACCTCCGTGCGGGGAACGGCGGGAGCGATCAGGATCAGGCCGTCCATCTGCCGGTCCACCATGGCGTGGATCAGCTTCGTCTGGTCCACCAGCTCGGAGGAGCCGCTGGAGCCGATGAACAGCGCGTACTCGGTGCTCCGCAGCCGTGTGTCCACCCCCTCCAGGAGGTCGGCGTAGAAGGCGTTGCGGATGCTCGCGAGCAGGACGCCGATGGTGTAGGTGCGGCCCCGCATGCCGCGTGCGGCGGCGTGCGGGCGGTAGCCCAGGTCGGCCATGGCTGTCTGCACCCGCTCACGCATCGCCGGGCTCACCCCGTAGGCGTTGCGCAGCACCTTCGACACCGCCGAGGTGGACACGCCCGCGCTGCGCGCGACGTCGGTGATGGTGACCCTCTTCGAGCCGCCTGCCGGTTGCATTGGGGTGCCCACCTCCGTTGTCATGCTCTGCCCCATGTGGCGTTTCCGGAACGTTACTCGCAGATGGCTTGACGGCTTCGGCCTCTTCGCTTCAACCTTTGGGGCATCCCTTCGTGGAACGTTACACGAAAGACGATTGCATGACATGACAGGGGCTATCGGCTGCGGTTGCGTCATGGTCGGCCGCTCAGGGTGTCAGAGACGGTCGACCGCGACCAGAGGGTCCATAAGCCCTGGGCGAATCGTTATCGGTTCTGCCTCCTCTCACTTGAAAGCCGCTTGGGAATACGGGTTCCCTCTCGGCCCTCCTCGCCCACGCTCGCGCACACCCGTTGATTGAATCGATTCATACCTGTCTGAACGAAGGAACGCCAATGAGGTCAACCACTCTCACCAAGAGAAGGGCGGCCGTCGTCGCAGCCGCCGTTCTGCCGCTCCTGCTCAGCGCCTGCGGCGCCGGTTCCCTCGGCTCGTCCAGCGGGGACGGCAGTGCGACGACAATCAAGCTGCTCGTCGACAACGCGCCCGACAACCTCCAGGCCGCCAAGCAACTGGTCAAGGACTTCGAGGCCGAGAATCCGAAGATCAGGGTCAGCGTGGAGACGCGCCCCGGTGGAACCGACGGCGACAACCTCATCAAGACGCGGCTCCAGACGGGCAGCATGGACGACGTCTTCTCGTACAACACCGGTTCGCTGTTCCAGCAGATCGACCCGGCGAAAAACCTCGCGCCGATCACCCAGGACCCGTACGTCAAGAACCTCGCCACATCGTTCCTGCCGCAGGTCACGATCGACAACCAGACCTACGGCGTCCCCTTCGGTTCGGCTCTGGGGGGCGGTGTTCTCTACAACAAGAAGGTCTACGCCAAGCTCGGCCTGACGGTGCCGAAGACCTGGGCGCAGTTCATCGACAACAGCAAGAAGATCAAGGCCGCGGCCATCGCCCCGGTCATCCAGACCTACCAGGACACCTGGACCTCCCAGCTCTTCGTCCTGGGCGACTTCCACAACGTGGCCGCCGCGGAACCGGACTTCGCGAAGAAGTACACGGCCGACAAGGCGAAGTTCGCCACCGACCCGAACGCGATCAAGGGCTTCCAGCACCTGGAGCAGGTCCACGACCTGAAGCTGGAAAACTCCGACTACGCGTCGGCCACCCTCGTCAAGGGCCTGCAGATGCTGGCCACCGGCAAGGGCGCCCAGTACCCGATGCTCTCCACCGTCATCGGTGCGATCAAGACGAGCAACCCGGACCAGCTCAACGACATCGGCTTCTTCGCCCTGCCCGGTGACAACGCCTCCACGAACGGCCTGACGGCGTGGTTCCCGAACGCCTTCTACGTCCCGAAGTCCACCACCGGGGACAAGCTCACCGCGGCTCGGAAGTTCCTCGCGTACGCCGCGAGCCCGGCCGGCTGCGCCTCCCAGGGCAAAGCGTCGACGCCGACCGGCCCCTACCTGGTGAAGGGATGCACCCTGCCGTCGGACGTGCCGACGATCACCAAGGACGTCGCGGCGTACTTCACGAAGGACGACGAGAGCCCGGCGCTGGAGTTCCTCTCGCCGGTCAAGGGCCCGAACCTCGAGCAGATCTGCGTACAGGTCGGATCGGGGATCTCCAGCGCCAGGTCCGGTGCGGCCCAGTACGACAAGGACGTCAAGAAGCAGGCTCAGCAGCTCGGGCTGTCGGGCTGGTAGGACACCGAACCCAGTGCCTCCCCGGCCCCGGCACGGGTGCGGGGAGGCTCCCGAGAGAGGTCGACCGATGACCACAGTTGCACCGACCGAGCCACCGACGGCCAAGGCGCTGAAAGCGGCAATCAGAACGCGTCGGTCCGCCAAGATGCAGAGCGCCTATCCCACCTGGTTCTACTTGCCGGCGGCGGTGATCTACGGGACCTTGTTCCTCGTCCCGACCTTTGCGTCCTTCTACTTCAGCCTGACCAGGTGGACCATCTTCAAGTCGGCCTTCATCGGGCTGGACAACTTCACCGAGTTCTTCCAGGAGCCCGCCCTCGTCAAGGGCTTCGTCAACACCTTCATCTACGCGGTCGTCACCTCGGGCCTCAAGGTGATCCTCGGCCTTCTCCTGGGGATCCTGCTGACCAGCCAGATCCGCGCCCGCGGCTATCTGCGCTCGGTGGTGTTCTTCCCCGTCCTGGTCAGCACCGTCGGCGTCGGCATCACCTTCACCGCGTTCATGGATCCCTCGTACGGCGTGATCAACAAGACCCTCGCGGCTGTCGGGATCCACGGCCCGGGATGGCTCACGGACCCCTCGCTCGCGCTGTTGTCGGTGGCCCTCGTCGACGTCTGGAAAGGCGTCGGCCTGGCCACCGTCATCTACATCGCCGGCATCGTGTCCATCCCGCACGACTACTACGAGGCGGCGAAGATCGACGGCGCGGGCCCGTGGCAGCTCTTCCGCAGCGTCATCCTTCCGCTGAGCTGGCCGGCGACGTCGACCGTCGTCATCCTCTCGCTCATCGGCGGCCTGCGGTCCTTCGACCTCATCTGGGCGATGACGCGCGGCGGTCCGGGCTTCAGTTCCGACGTGGTCGCCTCCGTCATCTACAAGCAGTACCAGGCGGGTTTCTACGGCCTGTCCACCGCCGGAAACGTCGTCCTGTTCCTTGTCGTGACGGCGATCGTCGTCCCGCTGGCCCGGTTCCTCGCCCGCAAGGAGGTCGAGCGATGAAGAACGCCACCCGTACCTGGCTCGGCGTCCTGTCGGTCGCTGTCAGTGTCGTCGTGTTCGTCATCCCGTTCGCGTTCATCGTGCTCACGGCCGTGAAGGACCCCCAGCAGGCCGCTCGGCTCGACTTCTCCTGGCCACGCCACTTCCAACTGGTGGACAACTTCGTCCAGGTGCTGGAGGCGCGGGACTACATCCTCATCATCGCGTTCATCAACAGCGTGATTCTGACCGTCGCCAGTGTCGCCGGACTCGTCGTGCTCGGCGCCATGGTCGCCTTCGTACTGCAGCGGCGGGTCACCCGCTGGACGGGATTGATCAACCTCCTGGTCCTGTCCGGCTTGATCATCCCGCCGGCCGTGGTGCCGACGATCTGGGTCCTGCAGAAGGCGGGCCTGTTCGGCACCCTCCCCGGGCTGATACTCGTGGAGATCGCGTTCGGTCTGTCCTTCTCCGTCCTGCTGTTCCGCGCCTTCATGGCCACCATCCCGCGCGAACTCGACGAAGCCGCCATCATCGACGGGGCGTCACCACTACGGCTCTTCTTCCGGGTCGTCTTCCCGATGCTGCGGTCGGTCATCGTGACGGTGATCGTCGTGCAGTCGGTCGCCGTCTTCAACGACTTCACCAACCCTCTGTACTTCCTGCCCGGCGAACAGAACGCCACCGTCCAGCTGACGCTGTTCAACTTCCAGAGTCAGTACAACACCAGCTACAACCTGCTCTTCATGGACATCCTGCTCATCACGATCCCGCCGCTGATCATGTTCCTGTTCTTCAACCGGCAGATCGTGGCGGGCATGACGGCCGGAGCGGTCAAGGGCTAGTGGGACCGCCGGGCGCTCCTCTCGGTCCGGCCTGCGTCCGCGCACCATCCGCTCCCCGATGGGCTCGATGCGGGACGAAGCGCTGCCCGAAAGGGTCGTCGCCCACACGGGGGAGAGCTGATCCCCTCCCATCCACATCGACACGCAGGAGTCACGCATGGACGTCCACCACCACCCGGAGCCGCGCCCCGCGATGCGCGCAAGACGCGGTCGCCCCACACCCGCCGCGGTCCTGGTCGCCTTCCTGACCGTCCTCGGCCTGGTCACCGCCTCCCCCGCACAGGCGCTCAGCGGTGACATCCGCATGCACGACCCGAGCGTCATCAAGGTGGGAAGCTGCTACTACGGTTTCTCCACCGGGTTCGAGAACGACCCGCTCAACCCCAGCGGATCCATCACCATCCGCAAGACGTGCAGCGGCACCGCGGCATCCGGATGGACGAAGGTGGGGAACGTCTGGGAGTCGACCCCGTCCTGGATCACCAGCAAGCTCGGCTCGACCCCGCCGAACATCTGGGCTCCGGACATCAAGTACTTCAACGGCACTTATCACCTGTACTACGCCGGTTCGCTCTGGGGCACGAGGTACGCGGTGATGGGCCTCGCCACCGCCACGAACATCGAGGGCCCGTGGACCGACCAGGGCATGATCACGGACGTCGACTACCCGATCGATCCCAACGTCGACTGGGGCCCCGACGGCCGGCTGTACATCTCCTGGGGCTCCTGGACCGGCAGCGGCACCTACATGCACGTCCTGGACGCCGCCACCGGCAAGCTGTCCACCACCGACAACAACCTCTGGCACATCGCCGTCGGCATCGAGAACCCGACGATCATCCTCAACGGCGGCTACTACTACCTCTTCGGTTCCAAGGGCACCTGTTGCAGCGGGGTCAACAGCACCTACTACACGGTGGTGGGCCGGTCCACCAGCATCACGGGACCGTACCTCGACCAGAACGGCACGGACATGGCCTCCGGCGGCGGGACCACCGTCCTCACCGGCGCCTACCCCAAGGTGGCCGCCGGCGGGGCCGATGCCTACGACGACGGCACGTCCAAGTTCCTCGCCTACCACTACTACGACGGCGACAACTCCGGGCAGGAGACCCTCGACATCCGTCAGGTGACCTTCGCCGACGGCTGGCCTGTCATCGCCGGTCCGCTCGGGTCGGCGAACAACCACCTGCTGAACCGGAACAGCGCAAAGTGCGCGGACGTCTGGTTCCTGAGTACGGCGGACGGGGCAGCGGTGAACTCCGGGAACTGCAACTCCGGGGCCAACCAGCAATGGATGCCCACCGCCGTCGGCACCGACTACGAGCTGGTCAACGTCAACAGCGGCAAGTGCCTGCAGATCTCCGGCGCCTCCACCGCGGACGGCGCGGTGGCCGTCCAGGCAACGTGCACCGGGGCCTCGCACCAGCTGTGGACGAGGACTTCGGTGATCGGCGGGTACGTGACCTTCACCAACGTCAACAGCGGCAAGTGCCTCGAGGTCGCGGGGGCGTCGACCGCCAATGGCGCGGCCCTGGACCAGTCGACCTGCACAGCGGGCGTGAACCAGCAGTGGATGGTCGTCTGAGACGACAGATTTGATCAAATGCCCTCTTATGGGACAGCGCCTGCGACATCGTCTGCGGCGGCCCGCCTGGATCCCACTGCCGCGGCATGTGTGAAGGCACTCGCACAAGTCTTGCCGTAGCCCCCGTCGCCTGATTGTGTACCGCGGGCGATCCCGAGCGGGGTCGCCGTCGGGCTGCGGGATCCGCTGCGGGTACGACGTTGATGATGGGAGAGGCGTGACGTCAGTGGCTGGGCAGGAAGCACGAGGAACTCTGCCTGAAGGGCTCGGCGCCGCGATACGCGACACTGCCGAGGAAATAGCCGTGCTGCTGCGGGGGGTTGCCGACACGAGTGTTCCGGTTCCCGGCTCGACGTGGAGTGTCGGAGAGGCGGCAGCGCATCTGGCGCAGGCCAATGAGCTGATGGCCGATATCGTCGCAGGGCGCGAGCGCAGTCACGGCGACGGCACCCCGCAGAGCCTGGCGGCGGCCAATGAACGCGTGCTCGCCGAGTTCGAAGAGCGCGAGGCCGATCCGCTGGCCGAGATGATCGTGGGGGAGGCTGCAGCGTTCCTCAAGGCGGTGGACCAGGGCGCGACGGAGAGGTCCCTGGCCACCCCGCTGGGCACGATGAGCCCGGCCGTACTGGGCTCTTACCTGCTGACGCACATGCTCGGCCACGGCTACGACCTCGCTCGCGCGCTGGGTCGTCCGCACATGATCGACCGCGCCCGGGTCGAGCTGACCCTGCCCTTCATGATCACGGCCATGCCGCGGGTGGTCGACATCGCTGCCGCGGCTCAGCTGACCGCCCGCTACACGATCCGCCTGTGGGGCGGCGCCCGCTTCGGCGTGACCTTCACCAACGGCGCCGCAGCCGTGAGCCCGCAGCCGCCGGGCCGCCCGGACTGCACCATCCTCATCGAGTCGGTCACCTTTCTGCTCATGGCGCTCGGCCGCCGCGAGCCGTGGGGCGCCATTGCACAGGGCCGCGTCCTCGCCTGGGGCCGCAAGCCCTGGCTCGCTCCCCGCTTCCCGACACTCTTCACCGCGCCCTGAATTCAACCGGTGCTGCGTATATGCCACATCACGGGCGGACGACGGTCTTGGTGGTCAGGCGGGCGGAGGCGATGCGGGTCGTGGCAGCGCGGTGGCGGGACGGCCGCCTGTGACGCGCAGGAGGTCGAGTTTTCCCGCGTCGGTGCTTCCGGCGGCTGCCGTGTAGGTGACCATGCGCAGGTCAGCGCCCGGCACGATCAGGACATCGCAGTCGAGCAGGATGTCGCCGATCTGCGGATGCTGAAGTGTTTTCTGGTCGGTCGTGTGCTGGGCCGCCGCCCCCGTGTCCCAGTAGTGGGCGAAGACCTCGGATACGTCACGGAGTTCCTGCACCAGACGGTCGAGCGGGGCGTCCGCGGGATAGCGGGAGGCGGCGTCTTTCAGATCGGCGACGATCGACGCCGCGAAGGCGTCCTTTCCGCGCTCGGACCGGAAGGGAAGCAGGGCGGCGTGGGCGGCGCCGTTGCCGAAAACAGCTCGCGCAAGGTTTCTCTCGGTGAGCGGGAGCACGGCGGGGTCGCCGTGCAGGGCGCTCCACATGGTGTTCCACCACACCAACGTCCAGTCGGCGGTGAACACCCCGATCGGGACGTCTCCCAGGCGCGCGGCGAGCCGTTGGATGCCCGGGGGCACATGGGTGCTGACCGTCCCGTCGCGTGGCGGCAGGAGCGCGGCGGTCCGGTACAGCTGGTCGCGTTCGGCCCGGGAGAGCTGAAGGGCCCGGGCGAGGGCGCCGACGACCTGGGCCGAGGGGTTCCTCGCCCGCCCCTGTTCCAGGCGCAGGACGTAGTCGACCGAGAGCCCGGCCAGCTGCGCGAGCTCCTCACGGCGCAGTCCCGGCGCACGGCGCCCGGCGGTCACGGTGAAGCCGGCGTCGGCCGGGGAGAGCCGGTCGCGCCAGGTCCGCAGGAGTGCGCCGAAACCCAAGTGAGAGGCAGACATGGGTCGATTCTCGCCTCTGGGCGCCGGACGAGCCTGGGTACTGCTGGTCCTAGTGACGGGCACGGCACTGGCTCACGCCGGCGGCAGCGGCGAGCGTAGGGGTGCGCCCGGCCGGGCGCCTTGGCTGACCGGTGAAGGAGCTTGCCATGCAGCACACCATCGTCATGACGGGCGCGAGCGGCGGCATCGGCCGCGTCGCCGCGGAGCGCATCCTGCGCCAGTCGCCGGACACGCATCTCCTCGTCGTCGCCCGCGGGGCCGATGGGGCGCGGCTGTCCGCAGAGCTCGCTGGGGGAGGGAAGGTGGTCTCGCATGCCGAGGCGGACCTCGGTTCGCTCACCAGCGTCCGGTCGGCAGTCGCGGAGATCCGGGACCGGCTGGATCGCGGTGAACTGCCGCCGCTGCGCGGCTTCGTGGGCAATGTGGGCATGCAGTACACCAACGCACTGACCGAGGGGCCCGACGGTTTCGAGGCCACCTTCACGGTCAACGTGCTCGCCAACCACGTGTTCGTGCGCACGCTACAGGACCGCTTCACCGCCCCCGCCCGGATCGTCATCACCGTCAGCGACACCCACTTCGGTGACTTCAAGCACAACATGGGCATGGTGCCCGGCCCGGCCTGGCGCTCCCCGGACGTCCTCGCCCGCACCGGCGCCTTCCCCGAGCCGCACACCACAGCCGGCGGCCGTACGGCGTACTCGACGAGCAAGCTGGCCGCCATCTATCTCGTCCACGAGTACGCGCGCCGCCTGCCGGCCGGGATCGACGCCGTCGCCTACAACCCGGGGTTCGTCCCCGGCACCGGCCTCGCCCGCAACGCAGACCCCGTCTCGCGGTTCATGATGCGCCGGATCCTGCCGGTGATGACCCTCACCCCCTTCGCGACCAGCCGCAGCGCCGCAGGGCGCCACCTCGCTGATGTCGTCCTCGGTACGACCAAGGCACCGACCGGCTCGTACGTCGACCGCGGCCGTCCGGCCCGGTCCTCCGAAGAGTCGTACGATTCGCAGCGCGAAGGCCGGCTGTGGGAGGCCGCCGAACGGTTCACCACGGCGTACGCGGAGTGATCCGTGAACCCTTCGGCCGGGCCTGAAGCCGGTACCGCAACGTTCCGCGTCCTCTTCAGCGCATCACGCCGGTGCCCGCTCCGCAGCCCGCTCCAGACGGACGATCACGCTCTTGGACGTCGGGGTGTTGCTGATGTCCGCGACGCTGTCGAGCGGCACCAGGACGTTGGTCTCCGGGTAGTAGGCGGCGGCCGAACCCGGGGGAGTGGGGTAGCCGACGACGCGGAAGGCGTCCGCGCGGCGCTCGCAGCCGTCGGACCAGATGCTGATCAGGTCGACGAGGCTGCCGTCCGCGAGGCCGAGGTCGGCGAGGTCGGCCGGGTTCACGAGGACGACGCGTCGGCCGCCCTTGATGCCCCGGTAACGGTCGTCCATCGCGTAGGGGATGGTGTTCCACTGATCGTGCGACCGCAGGGTCTGCAGGACCAGGTGGCCCTTGGGGGCCTGGAGCATGGTGAAGTCGTTGACGCTGAAGACGGCCTTGCCGCCGGGCGTGCGGAACACCCGGGAGTTCACCGGGTTGGGCAGGCGGAAGCCGCCGGGCTGCCGTACCCGCTCGTTGAAGTCCTGGAAGCCGTCGACGACCCGGGCGATACGGTCGCGGACGAGGTCGTAGTCGGCCTCGAAGCCCGCCCAGGGGATGTCCGGTTCGGAGCCCAGGACCTTCCGGGCGAGACGGGTGATGATGGACACCTCGCTGAGCAGGTGCGGGGACGCGGGGGCGAGGCGGCCACGGGTGGCGTGGACCTCGCTCATGGAGTCCTCGACCGTCATGAACTGCTCTCCGCCCGCCTGGACGTCACGGTCGCTGCGGCCGAGCGTGGGCAGGATCAGCGCGGTGCGCCCGCACACCGCGTGGGACCGGTTGAGCTTGGTCGAAATGTGCGCGGTCAGGCGGCAGTTACGCAGGGCGTGCTCGGTGACGTCGCTGTCGGGAGTCGCCCGGACGAAGTTGCCCGCGACGCCGATGAAGACCTTGGCGTGCCCGTCGCGCATGGCCCGGATGGAGTCGACGGAGTCCAGGCCGTGTGCCGTCGGCGCGGTGAAGTGGAACTCCTGTCCAAGGCGGTCCAGGAACGGCTGGGGCATCCGCTCCCAGATGCCCATCGTGCGGTCGCCCTGGACGTTGCTGTGCCCACGGACCGGGCACACGCCCGCGCCCGGGCGGCCGATGTTGCCGCGCAGCAGAAGGAAGTTGACGACCTCCCGGATGGTGGGCACGCCGTGCTTGTGCTGGGTCAGCCCCATGGCCCAGCAGACGATGACGCTGCGGCTCGCCAGCACCCGCTCGTGCACCTGCTCGATCTCGTCCCGGCTCAGCCCGGTGGCCTCCAGGACGGCATCCCACGACGTGCCGCGGATGTGCTCGGCGAAGGCGTCGTAGCCCGTGGTGTGCGCCTCGATGAACTCGCGGTCCAGGACGGTGCCCGGTTCCTTGTCCTCCGCCTCGAGCAGCAGCAGGTTCAGCGCCTGGAACAGGGCGAGGTCGCCCCCGGGCCGTATCTGCAGGAACTGGTCGGCGATGTCCGTGCCGCGGCCGATGACACCGCGCGCCTTCTGCGGATGCTTGAAGCGGAGCAGCCCCGCCTCCGGCAGCGGGTTGACGGCGACGACATGGCCGCCGCGGCGCTTGGTCTCCTCGAGTGCGGACAGCATGCGCGGGTGGTTGGTGCCCGGGTTCTGCCCGACGACGAAGACGAGGTCGGCGTTGTAGAGGTCGTCGAGGCTGACGCTGCCCTTGCCGATGCCCAGGGTCTCGTTCAGCGCCGAACCGCTGGACTCGTGGCACATGTTGGAGCAGTCCGGCAGGTTGTTGGTGCCGAAGGCCCGCGCGAACAGCTGCAGCAAGAAGGCCGGTTCGTTGGCCAGACGCCCGGAGGTGTAGAACAGCGCCTCGTCCGGGTGGTCCAGGGCACGCAGTTCGCCGGCCAGGAGGTCCAGTGCCTCGTCCCAGCCGATCGGCTCGTAGTGGGTCGCACCCTCGCGCAGCACCATCGGCTCGGTCAGCCGGCCCTGCTGGTTGAGCCAGTAGTCGGACCTGCGGCTCAGCTCGTCGACGGAGTGCTGCTGGAAGAAGTCGGCGGTCACCCGCCGCGAGGTGGCCTCGTCGCTGATGTGCTTGGCGCCGTTCTCGCAGTACTCGTTGCGGTGCCGCCGGTCCGGCGCGGGCTCGGGCCAGGCGCAGCCCGGGCAGTCGAAGCCCTTGGCCTGGTTGATGTTGAGCAGGGTCAGCGCCGTGCGCTTCGGCGACGTCTGGTCCAGCGCGTACTTCAGGGCGTGGACGACCGCGGGAGCGCCGGTGGCCCACGTCTTGGGAGCCGACACCGACAGCTCGTCCTCATCCGGTTCGTCGAAGTCCCGCACTGAGCACCACGTCCTCTCCGTCCAGGGCGGCGAGCCCGCTCGGCGACCTCCAGCGCGCCCAGGAACGGGACAGCCCGCGCGTCTCGGACACGCGCGGGCGGGACCTGTCTCACCGACCGTTCGCACGACACTCTTCGTCAGGGGGCAGGGCCGGGTCAAAGCGGAAGTTCCTATCGTCTGACAGGCCACACCGATCAGTGCTGCGTGACCGAGCCCAGCAGCGCCGGACGACGGGCGCGGGGGATCATTGAGGTGTGCTGCTGCGTCAACTCGAGTACCTCGTCGCCCTCGCCCGCGCCCGTCACTTCGCGAAGGCGGCGCAGGCCTGCTACGTCTCCCAGCCGACCCTGTCCGAGGGCATCCGGAAACTGGAGGACGAGCTCGGCATCCCCCTGGTCCAGCGGGGGCGCAGGTTCGACGGCTTCACGCCGGAGGGCGAGCGGGTCGTCCTGTGGGCCCAGCGCATCCTTGCCGACCGGGACGCGATGCAGGGCGAGATCCAGGCACTGCGGGCCGGGCTGAGCGGCCGGCTGCGGATCGGGACCGTCCCGACCGCCTCCACGGCGGTCGCGCTGCTGACCCAGCCGTTCTGCGCCGCCAACCCGCTGGCGACCGTCCAGGTGTTCGCAGACCTGCAGGCCGAGGACATCGTCAACCGCCTGAGGACGTACGAACTGGACGCCGCCGTGACCTACCACAGCACCGTCGTGGAACACGACTTCAAGTTCGTCCCGCTCTACCAGGAACGCTACGTCCTCCTGACCGGGCGCTCCGCCCCCGGCTCCGGCCCGGCGGAGATCTCCTGGGAGGAGGCGGCTCAGTACCCCCTCTGCCTGTTGCACCCCATGATGCAGGGGCGCCAGGTCCTCGACGCGGTGTTCGAGGCCGTGGGCGTCTCCGTGACCCCGCGGGTGGAGACCGACTCGATCGCCTCCCTGTTCGCGCAGGTCAGGGCCGGTCAATGGGCGAGCATCGTGCCGCACGCCTGGCTGCACGTCTTCGGCGTCCCCGCCGGTATGCACGCCGTTCCCCTGGTCCGTCCGGTCCGCACGGAGCGCATCGGCCTGGTGCTCCCGGCGCGCGAGCCCGTCTCCGTGATCGGACAGGCGCTGATCGACGTCGTCGACCGGGCCGGTATCTCCACGACGCTGGAACGGCTCCCGGATTAGGTCGCGCGGTTCGTCGCCGTACGCCGGAGGAGTACGTAGTGGCCTCGGCGTGGTAATGGTCGTCTTTGTGGCGCCGTCTCCTCAGCCCAGTTCGGGCAGCGGACGCCGGGCGACCTCGTGGGCGTCCTCCGGTGGAACGCCCAGCATGCGCAGGACCATCTCGGCCAGGTTCGTCGCGGCCTCGTCGCCGTCCAGGTCGGGGCGGGCGAACCTCAGTTCCACCAGGGACAGCAGGGTCCCGCCCAGTGCGGACAGGGCGACGACCGGCTCGACGGCGGTGAAGCGGCCGGAGGCGAAGCCGACCTGAAGATCGCGCAGCGCCCGGGAGACCAGACCGTTGTCCGAGTGGAGGTAGCCGAGGCCCCGGCGGCGCAGCACCTGCATGAGCTCGGGGTGGGACTCGGCCATCCGGGCGCTGAGCCGGAAGCCGGCCGCGACGAGTTCCGCGGGGTCGTCGATCCCGCTGAGCCGCTCGTCGAAGGTCTGGCCGAACTCCTCCAGGGCGTCCACCACCGCTGCATCGAACAGCTCCGTCTTGGACTCGAAGTGGTTGTAGAAGGAGCCGAAGCCGACATCCGCGCGCTCGGCGATCGCCTGGATGCTGGCGCTGGTGTCCCCGGTCTCGGCGAGGATCTGCCGGGCGGCGCGGACGAGCGCGTTGCGGGTCTCGGCACGGCGTCGCTCGAACCGGTTGCTGGGCGGGGCTGACGTGGGCATGGGCCGAGTCTAGCCGCGCATCGGGGATCACTGCAGTTCTGATGAATCCCTCACTTTATTTCGGAGGAGCTATTGACGAGGTTTCTGTCAGAGATGATGATTTCATCATTACGGCAATGTTGCTCGGAGGGCACCATGTCTGAAACACGCGTGGCCGCAGCCGCCATCGCGACGCCCCACCAGGACCTTCACAGTGAGCAGGGCGCCCTGTGCGGCGAGCATCCCGGCCGCTCGCGGAATCCCGCGATCAAGGTCGCGGACCTGGCCTGGCTGGAGTTCGAGAAGCCCGACCTGGACCGCGCCGAGGTCTTCGCCCGTGACTTCGGCTTCCAGATCGCCGCGCGCACCGAGAGCGAGCTGTGGCTGCGGGGCACCTTCGCGGGCTCGCCGTGCATGGTGATCCGGCGCGGGCGCACGTCCCGTTTCATCGGCCCGGCGTTCCGGGCGGCCGAGCGTGCCGATCTGGACCGGCTGGCGCGCGCGACGGGGGCGGCGGTACGGGACGCGGACGTGCCCGGCGGCGGCAGGGCGGTCGGCCTGCTCGACCCGTCGGGCTTCCCGGTGCGGGTCGTGCACTGCGCCGAGCAGCTGCCCGCCCTGCCCGAACAGCAGCCGCTGCTCCTCAACTCCGGCACGGAGCACCGTCGTGTCAACGCCACGCAGCGCCCGCCGCGCGAACCGTCCCGCATCCAGCGCCTGGGGCATGTGGTCCTGGAGACGCGGGTGTTCGGCCGGGCCCTGGACTGGTATCTGGACATGCTCGGGATGATCGTGTCCGACTTCCTGTTCCTGGACGGGCAGCGCGACCGGGGCCCGACGATGGCGTTCATCCGCTGCGACCAGGGCAGCCTCGCCGTGGACCATCACACGCTTGCGATGCACCTGGGGCCGGGTACCGGCTACGTCCACTCCGCCTACCAGGTCACCGACCTGGACACGATCGCCGCCGGCGGCGCGTACCTGAACGAGCGCGGCTACCAGCGCAGCTGGGGCATCGGCCGGCACATCCAGGGCAGCCAGCTCTTCGACTACTGGCGAGACCCCGACCACTTCATGCTGGAACACTTCGCCGACGGCGACCTGTTCTCCTGCGACCTCGAACCCGGCTGGGCGCCCATGTCGGCGAGCGGCCTCGCCCAGTGGGGACCGCCGGTCACCCGGGACTTCCTCGGCGCCAGCCCGTCCCCCGCCAAGGTCCGAGAGGTGCTGCATGCCCTGCGCGGCGACAACGAACTCGACCCCGCACGTCTGCTGGGCCTGATGAAAGCGATGAACTCATGAGCACCAACGTCCTGCGCACCGCCGACGGCTGGTGGGTGGTGCGTGGCGAGCGCGCCGTCGCCGTCGACACCAAGGCGGTCACCACGACCGACCTGCTCGCCGACCGGGCCGCCGTACGGGAGGCGGCCGTCTCGGACCAGAAGGGCACGCCCGTCGCCGACCTGGTGGCGCTCTCGCCGGTCACCACCCCCTGCCGGGTGGTGGCCCAGATGGTCAACTACCGTAGCCACGCCCGCGATTCGGGCTTCACCGACGACGTCCCGCCCGCCTTCTTCCGCAAGGCGTCCGGCTCCGTCAGCGGCCCCGGCGAGGCCATCGTCCGGCCGCCGCATGTGAAGTTCCTCGACTACGAGATCGAACTCGGCCTGGTCATGGGCGCACTGCTGCCCATCGGCACCGTCGTCGAGGAGCGGGACCTGCCCTCGTACGTCGCCGGGCTCGTCGTCACCAACGACGTCAGCGCACGTGACGTACAGCTGACGAAGACGCAGTTCTACGAGAGCAAGTCCTACCCGACCTTCACGCCGACCGGGCCGTACCTGGCACTGCTGGAGCCGGAGGACTTCGCCCGTCTCCTCGACCTGCGGCTGAAGTTGTCCGTCAACGGCGAGCTGCGCCAGGACCGCACCCTCGCCGACATGATCGTCCGCCCCGCGCAGGCCCTCACCCTGCTGGCCCGCTTCCAGACCCTCGACCCCGGCGACCTGCTGCTGACCGGCACCCCCGGCGGCACGGCCCTGAAGGCCCCGCCCAAGCCGGTCGAGAAGATCGGCGCGCTGCTGCCGCCCGCGGTGAAGTGGAAGGCGTTCTTCAAGTCGCAGGCCAAGAACCCCCGCTACCTGCAGCAGGGCGACGTCATCACCGCCACCATCGCCACCCCGGACGGCCGGATCGACCTGGGCGAGCAGCGCACGCCCGTGGCCGACGCGCACTGAGACCCGAAGTGAGCCGCACATGACCGCCGACCAAGCCCCACCAGTGGACTTTGCCGACCGCGTACCGGTCGTGATCGTCGGAGCCGGGCCCGTGGGTGTGACCGCCGCACTGCTGCTCGCCCGGCGCGGGGTGCGTACCGTCGTCCTCGAACGCCATCGGGACGTCTACCCCCTGCCCCGTGCCGTCGCCACCGACGACGAGGTCCGCAGGATCCTCCAAGCCGCCGGAATCGCCGGCGAGTTCGCCGCCATCGCCCGTCCCGCCCGCGGACTGCGGCTGCTGGACGCCCGGCACCGCGTGATCGCCGAGTTCCGGCGGTCTGCGCAGGGACACCACGGCTTCCCGCAGACCAGCATGTTCGACCAGCCGGAGCTGGAGCGGCTGCTTCGCGAGGCGCTCGCCCGCCGCCCGGAGTGCGAGCTGCGGGGCGGTGTGGAGGTGACGGCGGTCGGACCGCCCGCCGACGGACCGGTCCGCGTCGCCTACCGCGACGACAAGGGCGAGCACCTGCTGCTCGCGGATGCCGTCCTCGGCTGTGACGGCGCGGGCAGCCTCACCCGCGACGCCATCGGGGCACGGTGGGAGGACCTGCGCTTCGAGGAACGCTGGACCGTCATCGACGTGACGACGAAAGCCGCCGTCCGCTGCTGGGAAGGCGTCGACCAGGTCTGCGACCCGCACCGCCCGGCGACCTTCATGCGCATCGGCGAGGACCGCTACCGCTGGGAGTTCCGGCTGAGCGAGGGAGAGGACCTCGACGACGAGCGGCTGCACGAGCTCGTCGCCCCCTGGGTGGACATCTCGCGCGTCGACGACTTCCACGTCATCCGGCAGGCCGAGTACACCTTCCGGGCCCGCGTCGCCGACCGCTGGCGCCGGGGCCGCGTCTTCCTCCTCGGCGACGCCGCCCACCTCACCCCGCCGTTCGTCGGACAGGGCCTGTGCTCGGGACTGCGCGACGCCCACAACCTGACCTGGAAGCTCGCTCGCGTCCTCCAGCAGGGCGGCGACGAGCGTCTGCTGGACACCTACGAGCGGGAACGCAGGCCGAACGCCCGCCACGTGATCCGCCTCGCCGTCGCCACCGGCTGGGCCATGACCGGCGGCCAGGACCGCGCGGCCGCTCTGCGCCGCACCGCCGTCGCCGCGGTCTGCCGCATACCCGGGGTGACGGGTATGGCGAGCCGGGACCTCAGTCGCCCGCTGCCCGCCGGTCCGTTGACACGACGCAGCCGACTCGGCGGTACCTACTGCCCGCAGCCCCAGGTGACGACCGAGGACGGACAACAGGTCCGTCTCGACGACGTCCTCGGAGACTCCTTCGCCGTGCTGACCGCGGTACCGCTGCCGCCCTCACTGCGCGCGCTCACCGACGGACTCGGCGCCCGGGTCGTCGACGTACACGAGTCCGGAGACGACGGCGCCCTCGCCGCCTGGCTGCGCGCGGGGCGTGCCGACGCCGTCCTGCTGCGCCCCGACCGCGTCGTCCTGGACGTCGTCCCGGCGGGCGGCGGCGACTTCACCGACACCGCCGGCTGGGCACCGCTGCTGTGCACCGCCCGCGGGCCCGTCGAACAGCCCGTATCCACCCCCCTGTCGAGGAGCACCGCGCGATGACCACGCCGTACGCCGACCCCTTCTGGACCCCGGACCCGGAGTCCGCCGCCGGCGGCCGGATCGCGGACTTCGGCCGCTGGGCCGCCCGGCACCGGGGCGCCGAAGCCGACCTCACCGACTACGCCGCCCTGCACCGCTGGTCCGTCACCGACCTCGAAGGCTTCTGGGGCGCCATCTGGGAGTACTTCGATATCGACGCGGACACCCCCTACGAGCGGGTCCTGGCCGAGGAGACCATGCCCGGCGCCCGCTGGTTCCCGGGCGCCACCCTCAACTACGCCCACCACGCCCTGCGCAACCTCGCGAACGACGCCCCTGCCATCCTCGCCCTCGACGAGACCGGCGCCGGCTACGAGGTGACCGGCAAGCGGCTGCGCGCCCAGGTCGCCTCGGTCGCCGCCACCCTGCGCGATCTGGGCGTCGGCCAGGGCGACCGCGTGGTCGGCTACCTGCCCAACACCCCGCACACGATCATCGCCTTCCTGGCCACCGCCAGCCTCGGCGCGGTGTGGTCGGTGTGCGGGCAGGACTACGCCCCCAAGGCCGCCGCCGACCGCTTCGCCCAGCTCGAACCCACCGTCCTGATCGCCGCCGACGGCTACCTCTTCAACGGCACCACCCACGACCGCCGCGAGCCCGTCCTCGAACTGGCCCGCGCCCTGCCGACCCTGCAGGCCACCGTCCTGGTGGACCACCTGGCCCTGCCGGGGCTCTCGTCGAACTACCCGTCGCTCGTCCTCCCATGGGAGGAGGCGGCGACGCGCACCGAGCAGCTCACCTGCACCCCCGTGCCGTTCGACCACCCCCTGTGGGTCGTCTTCTCCTCCGGCACCACCGGCCTGCCCAAGGGAATCGTCCACGGCCACGGCGGCGTCCTGCTGGAGCACCTCAAGACCCTCGCCCTCCAGTCCGACCTGGGCCCCGGCGACCGCCTCCTGTGGTACACCACCACCCACTGGATGATGTGGAACCTCGTTGTCTCCACCCTCCTGACGGGCGCCACGACCTGCACCTACGACGGCAGCCCGGCCCCCTTCGCCGCCCCGGACGTCCTGTGGGAGCTCGCGGCCCGCCACCGCATCACCCTCTTCGGCACCAGCCCCCAATACCTGCTGGGTATGGCCAAGTTCGGCATCGACCCGTCCGTCCACGACCTGTCAGCGGTCCGAGCGGTGGGCTGCACCGGCTCCGCCCTGCCGGCCTCCGCCTACCCATGGGTCCGCGACCACGTCGGCGACGGCGTCCAGCTCGCCTCCATCAGCGGCGGGACGGACGTCGTCTCCGGCTTCGCCGGCGGAGCGCCCACCGTCCCCGTCCGGGCGGGCGAGCTGTCCGCGCCCTACCTGGGCGTCGCACTGGCCGCGTACGACGAGAAGGGCCAACCGGTCGTCGACCAGGTCGGCGAACTGGTCGTCACCCGCCCGATGCCGTCCATGCCGCTGTACTTCTGGAACGACCCCGACGGTGCCCGCTACCGCGATGCCTACTTCTCCGCGTACGACGGCGTATGGCGCCATGGCGACTGGATCACCCTCACCTCCCACGGCTCCGTGATCGTGCACGGCCGCTCCGACTCCACTCTCAACCGCAACGGCGTGCGCCTGGGCAGCGCCGACATCCACGACGTGGTCGAGCGGCTTCCGGAGATCACGGAAGCGCTGGTCATCGGCGCGGAGGAGCCGGACGGCGGATACTGGATGCCCCTGTTCGTGGTCCTCGCGGCCGGTGCCGAACTGGACGACGCCCTCCACGACCGCATCCGCGAGGCCATCCGTACCGGCGCCTCGCCCCGGCACGTCCCCGACGAGATCATCGAGGTGCCGGCCATCCCGCACACCCGCACCGGGAAGAAGCTGGAGGTCCCGGTCAAACGCCTCCTCCAGGGCGCCCCTGTCGAGCAGGTCGTCAACCCGGCTGTCGTGGACAACCCCGACCTGATCGAGCACTACGCCCGCCTCGGCGGCGAGCGACGGGCTCGGAGGCTCGACTAGATGATCGATTCCAAGGGGTCAGTGGTCATGGGGGACCTGTGTTCAGCGGGTGTGGCGCTTTCGGTCAGCCTTCTGCGTGGGCCGCAGCAACGCAACGTCCGTTTCCTGCCAGCACACACACGTGCGTCGAGTCAGCATGGGGCACATGACCAGGTACACCGTGCTCCCCATTGAAACAGCCGTCCTCAAGGAACTGCGGGTTGCCGACGACGCGGGCCGCCCCTGCGCCCCATACATCGCGACCCGCGACGACGCAGGCTCCCCGCTGCGCTGCTGCCTGCGCCCCAGCAGGTTCGGTGAGCGGATTGCCCTTGTTTCGTACGCCCCGCTGCGACGCTGGGCCGCCGTGAGGGGTGCACTTCCGGGCGCGTACGACGAACAGGGTCCCGTCTTCATCCACGCCGACGACTGCGGCGGGTTCACTCTCGGCGAGAACTACCCTTTCGATCGGCCGGGCGCCCTGCGTACCGTGCGCCGCTATGACGCCCGGGGCCATATCGTCGGTGGACGCCTTCTGGAGATTCCGGCCGACGCCGCGGCTGGCTTCGACGCAGCCTTTGACGATGCGTTCAGTGACCCGGACGTGGTGCTCGTGCACGTCCGGGCACTGGAATACGGATGCTTCCACTTCGAGGTGCGACGGCCCTCCGCCGAGGAGCGGTAGCTGCCATGCCACCTGAATGATCTCAACGGATGAGCTGCCCACATGGAACGAGGGAGTCCAAAGTGCGGCTGTGACGCCAGACTTGGACTCCCTCGCCACCGGACTGCATGTGAAGGCCGACGACCTGCTGAAGGCGTCTCCGCATCTCGCGCCAGGGCGGCCGACCATAGGGATCGCTCAACGACTCACCGATGCCGAGCTGGTCACGCTGGCGATGATGCAGGCCATGTTCGGCTTCACCGCCGAGGCCAGGTGGCTCCGCCACACCCACTCCCACCTGCGACGTCTCTTCCCGTACCGACCCAAGCAGCCCGGCTGCAGCAAGCGGCTGCGCAAGGCCGCCGAGCTGCTGCGCCGGGTCACCCGACTACTGGCCGCCGACACCTCGGTGTGGAGCGAACTTCGTCGCCCCCTGATGGAGATGGTCGTAGCGACGGTACGTCCACGCCGCGCTGACCGTGCTGCCCGTCCCTGGCGGCAGCAGGTCGGCAAGGGGCCACTTCGCTGCCGCCGCGAACGCACAGTGTTCACCGAATGCTGAGAACCCCACGCCTCGTCAGACGCAAGAGAAGCAGCCCAGGTCAGAAAACGGTTGCTACACGGAGAGCCTCGCATTCGCTGCCAGCCGGTCATTCATCCCCAAAGAATGCCTCTGCCCCGCGTCTTGACGGCAACGACGCGCCCTCATACGGTCAGAAATCGTTTTCTATCCTGCCTTGTTTCGTCCCACCCGGAGCCGCCGCATGTCCGACGCACACCGCGAGCCGTCGAACGCCCAGCAGCCCTCTCGCCGTACTCTCCTCGGCTTCATGGCGGCCGGCGCCGCCGCGCTCGGCCTGCCCGCCACGGCGGCGGGACAGGCCTACGCCGACGAGACGTCGGCCGACGACGGCTTGCCCACCCTCCGCACCTGGCGGAGCGCCAACGGCTTCACCCATCCCGGCATCGGTGTCTCGGCCGACAACCTGCGCCACGCCCGCGCCCAGGTACTCGCCGGAGTCGAACCCTGGGCGAGCTACTACGCCGCGATGAGGCAGACGTCGTACGCGTCCACGACCCTCAAGTCCAAGAACCAGGGCAGCGTCCTCGACCGGCCGGGCACGGACACCTTCGCCTCACAGGGCACGGAGTCGAAGCTCATCGAGGACTCCTGGGGTGTACTCACCCAGGCCATCCTCTACTTCATCACCGGTGACGAGGTCTACCGAGCCAACGGGATGAAGATCATCCGGATCTGGAGCAACATGGACCCGGACAAGTACGCCTACTACGCCGATGCCCAGATCCACTCCGGCGTCCCCCTCTACCGGCTGCTGGCCGGGGCTGAGATCTTCCGCGCCACCGACTTCGACGCCGACTACACCGACTACGACATCGCCTGGCACGACTCCGACGCCGCGAATCTGACGACCAATCTCATCGTGCCGATGACGGAAACGTTCCTGCACAAGAACACCTACTACCTCAACCAGCACCTCTACCCGCTCGTCGGCGCCCTGGCCGGCTACATCTTCACCGACAACCTCGACCGCTACCGCGAGGGCGTCGAGTGGTACACCGTCAACTCCACCACCAAGCGGCCCGAGCAGAACGGCGCGATCGCCTCGCTCTACCCGAGGATCGACAGGAAGAACCCCCTCAACACCTACGGCTACTCCTTCGTCCAACACCAGGAGATGGGCCGTGACCAGGCGCACGCGGAGGACGACGTCTACTGCGCCACGGGCCTGGCCCGCATTCTCACCGTCCAGGGCACCCGGGTGGACCCGGTCGACGGCACCGTCTCCACAGCCGGCGACGCCGTCAGCCCCTACCGCTTCCTCGACAACCGCGTGCTGACCGGCGCCGACGCCTTCTACCGCTACATGCTGGGCTACGACATCCCCTGGATCGACACCACCGGCGGCCCGGGCAAGCTTTCCGAGGCCTACCGCGGACGCCTGTTCAATCCCGTCGACGAGCTGTACTACGTCTACACCTACGAGGAGCCCGTCAACCTGCCGAAAGAGGCACCGGGCCTCGCCGAGCTGCACGGCAACGCCGAGGGCCCGACCTACTACTACGGCGGCTCGCTCGCGAACTTCTGGGGAGGTATCCAGCCCAACCCCGAGTACTGGCTGTCGCTGCCCGGGGCCCTCGCCGGACAGGCCCCGCCGCAGGACACCGACCCCAACGTGCCGTTCGCGACCAAGAGCATCCTGCTGGACGGCCTTTCGAAGGTGCTGGCGGAGGACGGGCACGAGTTCGTCCAGGTCCGCCCCTCGAAGAAGGGCAGCACCGTGGCGATCCGGCAGCTGATGTACGGGGACACCTCGAAGTACTATCCGGTCGGCGTGCGCATCCGCACCACCGCCTCCGCGACCCTCGAGATCAGCCGCGACCGCACCAGCGCCCCGTACTACACGCTCACTGTGCCCAACACGCACGGCGAGTGGCGGTACCTCACCTACAACCTCCAGGCATCCGTCATTCCCGCCAGCGTCGTCGGCAACTACATCGCCTACTACCGGATCAAGGGACGGCCGGACGGGACCGTCGACCTCGACCACGTCAACCTCCTGGCGGTCAGCCAGCTCTCGCCGCCGCTGTTCACCCAGGGGCTCGCCACGACGATCATCGGGCTCAAGGGCGCCTTGCTGACCCGCACGCTCGCGGCCACCGACTCGAACGCGTCGGACACCGTCACCTACGAGGCCGAGGGGCTCCCGGCGGGCGCGCAACTGGACGCGGCCACCGGAACGCTGAGCTGGACCCCGGACGCCTCGCAGACCGGCACGCACACCTTCCACATCGTCGCCACCGACGGCACCGTCGACACCGTCCTCGACGTGACCCTCCCGGTGGCCGCCGACCGCGAGTCCGCCTACGAGCTCGCCCTCGACGGTTACGACACCACCGCCACCTACACCACGGCCTCCCTCGCCGTCTTCCGGCCGGTCGCCGACTCCGTCAAGGAATCCATCGCCACGGCGGACGACGAGACATTCCTCGCGAACCTGGCGACCCTCCAGACGGCGGTGACGAAGCTTCAGCTCCTCTCCCCGCGCCTGAGCGACGACGGCAGCCTGGCCTACCCCTCCCTCGTCACCTCGCCCACCCTCACCGTCGCCGCCATCGCCAACATGACCGACGGCGACTTCAACACCACCAGCGGCGACCTGCGTGCCCCGTTCATCCTCGACTTCGGTGTCAACTACCGCTTCTCCGTCACCGCCGTCGGCCTCCAGGCGCGGTACAACTTCGCCAACCGCTCCCAGGGCGCCAACGTCTACGGCTCCAACGACAAGGTGACCTGGACGAAGCTGACCGTCCGCGAGACGACCAACACCACGGACCAGGACTTCGCCATGGAGACCATCGCCGTCTTCGACGAACTGCAGGACGAGCAGTACCGGTTCGTCAAGGTCCAGGTCGACGACCCGGGCGTCCCCACCGATCCCGCATACCCGGGTATCTCCTCCTTCAGCGAGTTCCGCATCCACGGCGACCGCCACGAGGCCGTCAACAAGATCTCGTCGACGGTTCTCTCGTCGAGCAACGCACTCCCGGGCCGCGCCGTCAACGGCGACACCGTCACCCTCGCCCTCACCGCGACCGAGGCCATCACCGATGTCGCGGTGACCATCGAGGGGCACAAGGCCGAGGTCACCGCGGACGGGGACACCACGTTCCACGCGCAGGTCGTCCTTCCCGACGACATCGACTCCGGCCGCAACCTCCGTTTCACCGCCGACTACACCAGCAAGGCCGGAGCCAAGGGCACGACCGTCTACGCCACCAGCGACGACTCGTACCTCTACCTCTCCAACGAGCGAAACCTCGTGAAGGGCGTCATGGCGAAGGCGGACCTGGTGAGCCTCACCGGGACCTCCGAGTCCGACAAGGCCGCCCGCACCGCGATGCTCTTCGACGCGAACCTCACCACCTACACCGACACCCGCGCCGTGAACGGCCAGTACTACATCGTCTGGGACTTCCACGAAGGCGGCTCGCTCGCCCTCGACCGCGCCGACCTGATCGTGCGCCAGGACCAGTACGGCACCGGCCGCGCCTCCGGACTGCAACTCCTCGGCTCCAACGACCTGACCAGCTGGACGGCCATCACCAACAAGGCCCAGGCCGTCCTGCAGTGGCAGAACCTCGCCCGCACCGGCACCACGACCGGCCCGGTGCCCTACCGGTACATCCGCCTGTCCAACACGAACATCATCGGCGTCGCCGAACTGCGGTTCTTCGGCACGTACACGGCACCCGGCGCCTGACGAACCCGGCCACCAGGGCTTGACCCCAGATCCCGACGGGGAGGGGGTGTGTGCTTCTTGGGTCAAGCCCTGGTGGTGACGCGCTTCTGTGTCTCGCAAGGGTCTACAGGCGGTCGGTCACGCGGCCGCCGTAGTAGCCGGCGAGGGCGTTGACGGCCCTGTTGTCGGTTCGCCGCACCGGCCGCGCGCCCGCGAGAGTCCTCGCCGTTCCCTGCCGGCTATGTCGACATCGACCACCTGGGCATCTTCCTACCGGGCCCTCCCGAGGCGTTCGCGCGGCCCCGGGTCAGGAACTCGTCATCTACCACGCGGAGCCGGCCTCGCCCAGCAGCGAGGCGCTCGCGCTCCTCGGCTCGCCGGCCGCGACCTCGCGCCGGGAGTCCTGAGCCGGCGCCGCGGCACCCGCCCTCCAAGCAGGCGACGACGGCAGTCCTGAAACCCGGCCGGGTGCCAACTCAGGCTCCCAGGCGATCATTTCGCCAGGTTTCGCGACGCTTGACCGTCGGGGTGGCAGAGTCACTTCCAGGTGGTCAGGTATTCGTTGATCTTCTCGCGCATGAACACCGAGGACTCCTTCGCCTTCTCCTCCCAGGCGAACACGCAGGCGGTGAGGGTGCCGTCAACGCCGTTCGCGCCCAGTTCGTGGAAGAGCTCGTCGAAGTCGACCTCGCCTTCGCCCATGTTCAGGTGCTGATGGATCCGGGCCGGGGTGCCGGGCGGGTTGAGGATGTAGCGGTTGCCGGAGGACGCGGTGTGGTCGAAGGCGTCAGCCAAGTGGACGTGGGTGAGGAGGTCACCGGCGTACTTGATGATGCCGGGGGCGTCGTTGCCGATGTGGAAGGTGTGCGGGGCGCAGCCGGTCGGGTCACTGGACGGGGACTGCCTTGCCGCTGGCGTCGGCGGAGGCGACGATCGCGTCGATGACGCGCAGGTTGTGCAGGCCTTCGGCGAGGGTGGGGCAGGACGGCAGCCGGTCCAGGCCCGCGATCTGCTCCAGGAAGGCCCGGGCCTGCCAGACGAAGAACTCGTGCTGGCCGTGGCCGACGCTGGGGAAGTCCATCGGCAGGCCGCCAGAGATGTAGGGGTGGCCGGGGCCGACCACCACCCGCCGGTAGCCGTCCACGCGGTCGGAGGCCGCCGGGTCCGCGATGGTGAACTCCGCCGGACGCGACAGTTCGAAGGTCGCTGTGCCGTTCTTCGTGAACACTTCGAAGCCCAGAGAGTTGGCCAGCCCGCGGGCCACGGCTGCCGGGTCGGCTCGTCGCCGTAGAACTCGGCCACGGCCGGCGGGCGGCGGTCCAGTCGTAGAGCTGTTCGCCATCAACCTGGCGAATCGAAACAGACATCTGCGTCAGAGGTCGGTTACCAACAGCCGGTAACCGACGTCGACGGTCTCGAGTGTGAGTAGCTCGGCGTACCGGGTGTGCCAGCGGCCGGTGGTCAGGTCGTCCGCAAGCCGAGTCAGGCCCGGCGCGATGACGTCGGCGCCGGCCTGGGCGAACAAGGAGATTCCCGCGCGTACCTGCGGGTCAAGGTAGGCGTAGGGACGGCGCCAGTATGCGGCGCCGAATCCGTCCGTGCAGTCGTGGGGGACGAGGACCGGTTCCTGACGTGCCCCGCCGAGCAGGTCAGCCAGCTGGTCAGTGGGGAGGGCGCGGGTGTCATCGAACGCAGCTGCCTCCGGGAGGTACTCCCGTACGAGCCAGAACTGCTCGCGGAAGATGTGCTGGTCCCATGTCAGGATGACGATGCGGCGGCGGGCAACCCGGCGCAGCTCTCTGATTCCGGCCGCCACGTCGGTCCAGTGGTGGATGGTCAGCAGTGCCATGACGGCGTCGGCGGCATTGTCACGCAGCGGGAGGCGTTCTGCGACCGCCTGCACGGCGGTTGCGGATCCTGGCGGACGCTGGGCCAGCATGACCTGGCTGGGGTCGACCGCGAGGACGGTCTGCAGCGGTTCATAAGAGCCGGTGCCCGCTCCCACGTTGATCACATCCGTGACGTTCCCGAGTGCGACGTGGATCTGCGCGGCGATGCGCGGGTCAGGCTGTCGTGTCCGGGCATATGTCGCGCCAAGCGTGTCATAGGTCGCCATGCTGGTCAGTCTGCCCAACGGGCACGGTCCCAGGCTTCGGCTGTCCGCAACACCTCACGAACAGCACGGGTACGGTTGGTCCTTGATGACGTTCCCCCGTGTCGAGTCGGCGCGGCATCACAGCGGGCCGTGAAGCAGGCCTCCCGTGCGGCACACCGTCTTTCAGGGGTACACCTCTGTCCGATCGCGCAAAACGCCTGTGCTGTCCCCGCGCAGCACCTCATCGCCGTCCTGGTTGACGATCACAACGCCGAACTCGATCCCGATCCCGGATCGCGTCCGCTCCAGTGCCCGTACTGTCACGCGTGCGGTGATGGTCTCTCCTTCCCAGACAGGCTTGAGGAACTCCCAGCTCATCCGGCGGGCGATGTAGTCCAGTCGGCCGCCGACCTGCGTCGCCAACGAGGCTGTCAGCAGACCATGCGCCATCTTCTGCTCGTGAGCGGCGACTTGGTGGCGGCCCTCGTCGCCCAGAGAGGCGAAGGCGGCGATGTCCTCAGCCAGAATGGTGCGCTGCGCCGTGAGTACCTGCCCCACTGACAGAGCAGACGCCTTGTTCGCTCCGCCGGTTTCGATGTCACCGCTCTGCGACACGCCCTTCCGTTCCATTCGCTTCTGGTTCGGGCCGGTTCCTCTTGTCCGTCCCGGTACAGCTACTCCGGCCGAAAGTACGAATCGCGTCAAGGCCGACCAGCTTCCCGAACCTCTCCTATGCTTCCGGCTTCCTCATCCGCCGCCGCGCTGATCCGGCGACAGCCGCAGTCTAGAGAGGGTGGGGCGCGAGGTGTTCCTGCAGGCTGAAGCGATCTTCGGCGACCCGGACGTTGCGCCCGCCGAGTTCATGGGCGTGTGGGGGGAGTGGGTGGGGTGGGTGCGCACAGGCGCCGGCGACCTGGCCGACCGAGCGGTCACAGCATCGGCACGGCTCAACGATCGGAGGCCGTCCTTCTTCACCACTGGTAGGGCAGGAACTTTCCGTCGAGGACGACCACGACACGGTCGCCCGCGGGGTCGGGGACGCGCTGGACGTCCAGGCGGAAATTGATGGCGCTCATGATGCCGTCGCCGCACTGCTCGTGGATGAGCTCCTTGATCGTCGGTCCGTAGACCTGCAGTACCTCGTAGAACCGGTAGATCGTGGGGTCCACGGGGACGGCCGCGTCCAGCGCACCGCGGGTGGGCTGGACCTGGAAGGCCTCGGCGGCGTCTTTACCGAGGTCGAGGAGTGATGCGGCTGACTCGGCCTCGGCCGGACTCATCGGGTGCTGGCCGAGGAGGGCAGCCGTGGTCCAGGCGACGGGTCGACCGACCGCCTCGGCCAGTTGGGCCCAGGTCACCCCGAGCTGGAGCTTCGCGGCGCGGACCGCCTCGGCGGCTTCCTTCTTGCTGATCATCTGGTTTCCTCCGTGAATGCAATCAGTGACGCGGTGCAGGTGGCCGCGGGACGGTCCATGACTGGGGCGTGAACGCGGCAAAGAACCTGCTGGCCGCCGGGCTGGCAGTGGCTGTCTGTGGAGCTGGTGTAAGACCTCAACGGTTGACTCCGGGCGGACGGTCGGCGGCCAAGCAGAAAATCGCACAGCGCGGGCTTCGGGCCCCCTTGTTTTCGAGGGGGAGAAGTCAAGTCTGTGTCAGTGCCGGGACACGTGGGCGCCTACGACGCGCCAGATGACGGCGGATCGGTCCGCGAAGGTGACGATCTCGCTGTGTCCCAGGGTGCGGCCCCAGGCCGCGAGGGGAGCGCAGCACATCGGCTTTCCTTGACGACGTCCTTGGCGGAGCGCGGGACGGCAACCGGCAGGGCCGGCGGGCCGGTTGCCGTAGCGGGGTCCACGAAGGCTCGTGCTGTCGCCTTGGTTCCGCTCCGCAGCAGGATCCCGTCGAGGAGTCCCTGGTGGCGACGGCCGCAGAGGCGGCTGTGCCGTACTGGGCCGCCGCTCTGCCGTCGATCACCGCCTCGCATGCACCAGTCTCAGGATCGACCGCCACCGACGAGGCCATCGTGGCCGGGGACGCGCAGCGGGCTGCCGAGCGCGCGTGGTGTCATGCGGCCGACGGCCGGGAGCCGAGTTCGGCCGTGACGCAGAAGTGGGCGCTTGCTGAAGGTGACCCGGTGAGCGCCACGAGGACAGCATGTTGGCGCATCGATAGCCTGCGTCATCATGATTATGCGCGCTTGAATTTTGCCGATGCTGCTTGTGCTGTGCGGCTCAGTCGTTGCGACTGGGCTGATCTCCCGGGGGAACCCCGGCGCAGCCGCGGCATTCCTGTTGATGTTTGTGCTGCTCGCCGGCGTGAACTCGCCTCTGGTTTTCCCGAGGTCGATCGGTGCGCTGGAGGCACAATGCCGCAGTGCGGTCGACGGCAGGCCGGTCGTCCTCTGGCGGTCGGGCTGCAAGTACTGTCTGCGACTGCGTTTCCGGTTGGGCCGCAGCGCACGCCAATTGCATTGGGCCGATATCTGGCGTGACCCGGCTGGGGCTGCAGTGGTAAGGGAAGCCAACGATGGCAATGAGACCGTGCCGACTGTCGTCGTGGCGGGCCGATCGCACGTCAACCCGGATCCTGAATGGGTACGCGAGCAGCTCTCCCCTTCCGTGTGATCGGAAGCGGTGGCGGCAGGAATTCCGCCGCGAACGGCCAGTTATGAAGGTGACGCTCACTGCCGGCATGCGGCTGGAGACGTCAGACCGCGAGGGGCCCGGGGGTCCTGCCGTGATCGCCGCTCCCCGGCGATCGCGATCAGCGCCTGCCCGCTCGGGCCAGCGCGCCCTCGGCCAGAGCGGCCAGGGTGGCGACCAGATCGGCCGCGGACGGCAGGTCATTGATGAGGTCGATGGCCTCGCTGGCCCACTGCGGCAGCGCGGGGATCTCGCCGCGTGCCACGGCATCCTGGTACGCCTGCTGGGCATGCGGGGCAGCTGCGAGTTCGTCCTCCCGGCCCCGCCATCCGTCGAGGAAGGGGTGGCCGAGGGTGCGCGCGGTGTACCTCGCCGGCCACTCCGAGCCGCGGGCGATGTCCAGCACCCTGTTGCGCTCGGTGTCATCCCCGCGTCCCTCAATGATCGCCTTGGTGGTCGCGGGGGCGACCAGGGCCTCGGTCGTGGCTTGGAAGCGGGTGCCGATCAATGCTCCGGCAGCCCCCAGCGCCAGGACGGCCGCCACACCGCGGCCGTCTGCGATCCCGCCGGCCGCCAGCACCGGCACCGGTGCCGCCAGGTCCACCACGACGGGTACGAACGGCAGCGTGGACCGCCCGTGCCGGGCTCCATGCCCGCCGGCTTCGGTGCCCTGTGCCACGATCACATCAGCGCCCAGATCCACCGCTTTGCGGGCCTCTTCCAGGTCGGTGACCTGGATGATCAGAGCCGTGCCCGCGCTGCGGATGCGTTCCGCGAAGGGACTGGGGTCGCCGAAGGACAACATCACCGCCGTCGGGTTGTGCTCCAGGGCCCGCGCCACCACGGCGTCGTTAATTGCCCACGTCTGAAAGCCGATGCCCCAAGGTTTACCGGCGCCCTCGCCGGCCACGACAGGCAGTTCGCGTTCCAGCCAGTCCTGGTCCCCGTTCCCGCTGCCCAGCAGTCCCAGCCCGCCGCCGCGCGAGACCGCCGCCGTCAGGGCGCCACCGGCCGACCCGCCCATCGGGGCCAGGGCAATCGGATGCTCCACACCGAACAGTTCCGTAAACGCCGTCGACAACGCCATGACCGTCATGCTCACCCACCCGTCATGCCGGTCGCAGCGAAAGCAACAGACTGCTGGGGTGACCACAGCTTGATGCCTGCGAGGCGGACCATCTGAGCAACCAGGATCGGCGGCGACTGGGCTACGGATGACCACCGAGTTCGCCGACGCGCCGCTGTATGCGGACGGGCCCCTGCGCCGTACACCGGTGGAGCTGTCGCTTCAGGCCGAGCACCAGCGTGTGGGTTCGGCGCGGCCTGCTCGCCGGGGCGGCGGATTCTCGCCTCGGCGAACGGCCGTCTCCTTTCTCGCCGGCGCCGGCGGATCTGCTCCCGTCAGAGCGGGCACTGTGCGGGCTCGCGGCGGAGCGTGATCCAGCGGGTCTCGGTGAACGCCTCGATGTTGGCCTCCGCGCCGCCGTGGCGCGATCCGGTGCCCGACGACTTGACCCCGCCGAACGGGGCGTTCGCCTCGTCGTTCACGGTCTGGTCGTTGATGTGGACGATGCCTGTCGGGATGCACTGCGCAGAGTTCCAGTCCCGCGAATGCGTCGGCCGTCACGATGCCGAGCGAGAGGCCGTACTCCGTGTCGGCGGCGAGTGCGATGGCTTCCTCGTCGGTGGTGTACGGGACGACCGACACGACCGGGCCGAAGACCTCCTCGCGGTAGACCATGGCGTCCTTGGGCGGATCGGCGACCACGGTCGGGCGATAGAACAGGTTGTCGTAGGTGCCGCCTGCGGCGAGGGTGGCGCCTTGCTGCACCGCCTCCTGTACCCATGTGTGGATGCGGTCGCGCTGGGTCTCGTCGATCACGGGCCCCATGTGGACGTGGTCGGTGGCGGGGTTGCCGACGGCCATCGACTCGGCCTTCGCGGCGAGTTTGGCGACGTAGTCGTCGTAGAGCGACTCGTGCACGATGTGGCGGCCGATCGACATGCAGATCTGGCCCTGGTTGAGGTAGTTGCCCCAGGTGGCGATGTTGACGGCCTTGTCGACGTCGGCGTCGTGGCGCACGATGAACGCCGAGTTGCCGCCCAGTTCGAGGTGTGCGCGCTTGAGACGGCGCCCGGCCAGTTCGCCGACCGCCTGGCCCGCGCGGATGGATCCGGTGAACGCGACGATTCGGACTTGCGGGTCCTCGACGATCGCCGTGCCGACGTCGGCGCCGCCCGGCAGGAGTTGCAGCAGTCCCTTCGGAAGGCCCGCCTCCTCGAAGATGCGCACCATCGTGACGCTGCCCGTGACGACCGTGCGGAGGTCGGGCTTGAGCAGTACGGCGTTGCCGAGCGCGAGAGCTGGTGCGACGGCACGGATGCCGAGGATGAGCGGCACGTTGAACGGCGATATCACGCCGACGACGCCGGCGGGCACACGCTGGGCGAACGACAGGCGCGGCTCCTCGCTGGACAGCATCTGCCCGAGCGGGTGCGAGGGGAGGGCCGCGGCCTCGTAGCACTCCGACGCGGTCACATGCACGGCGAAACCGGCGAACGGCGGTATGGAGCCCAGCTCTCGCACGTTCCAGCCGATGATCTCCTCGGCGTGCTGCTCCCACAGCCGGCCGGCCCTGCGCAGCACGGCGGTGCGTTGCGGGTGAGGGAGGGCCGCCCACTGCTTCTGCGCGCGCTCGGCGCTCTCGGCGGCGCGGGCGACGTCGCATGCGTCGGCGAGGCCGACGGTCGCGAGGATGTGTCCGGTGGCCGGTTCGATCGAGTCGATCGTCCCGCCGGCTCCCTCGACCCACTCGCCGTCGACGTGAATCCGGCCGGCGAAAGCCGCCGGGTCGATAAGGTGCGCTTCTCGTCCGCGAACTTCGACCACATCCGCGCCCTGGTACAGCTCGGGATGGGCTACTCGATGATCTCGCAGGCGCCCGGATTCCGCCCGGAGCACTGGAACGACCGCGTCGCGGCGGTCCCGGTCCGCGGGCCGGTCCCACACGACGCGCTCGTCGCCGCCTGCTGCTCACGCGACCGCCTCACCCGCCGCGCCCGCGCCTTCCTCGACCACTGCCGCCGGCAGCCCGACTGACGGAGATCACTGCTTCATCGAACCAGGCGTGCCGACCCAACGCGTCACCGATTGGCCGCGAGTTCGACGGCCTGCTCCATCGACTGGGCGCGCGACACGCAGTCGAAGACCACGTCGACCGGTCCGCCGAGCGCCTTGTGTGCGCCGGCGACGAGATCGGGGGCGTCGGCCGGCAGGATCACGTCCGCGCCCAGCCGCTGAGCGCGTTCGAGCTTGCCGGGCCGCAGATCGGTGACGACCGTCCGGGCGGCCCCCGCGTGCCGGGCCGCGGCCGCCTCGCCGCACATCCCGCCACGGTCGACACCCGCACATACCTCGGCGCCGGCCGGGACGCCGTCGCAGCCGACGTCGCCCGCCTTCTCGGCATCCTGCACCCCGTGCCCGCCGTATAGGGACTCGGGTGTGTCAATTCAACTGCCCTGTCCCACTTCCGGTGGTGACGTAGGCGGCCTTCGTGCGAGGTGCATGTGTTCCTTGGCCGGAGCGCATGGTCAGCCGGAGGCCGCTTGCGCGTAGGGCTGTCTCGCCCATGCCGCCGGGACGCCGGTGGTGAGCGCGAGGGCGAGATCTGGCGCTACGAGATCGCCCCGGACGCTTGGGACGCGGTCAGGGCAACCACCAGCCTGGCCGCACCACGCGGTGGGAGCACGCCTCTGCCCGCGGGTACCCGCACGGGCACCCTCGCATGCGGCGTAATCGGCATCACCGGCGTGGGCACCACCGCCCGAACGGGACTCGCGCGGTTCCGGCTCCCTGGGGACGTCCACTGCCGTGAGCGGTGGGCAAAAGCAGTGGACAAAGATCGCGTGAGCGGCAGACTGGCCCCATGACCACACCGGATCCCAAGTCTGACCTTCACTTTTACCTGCAGTCGGCCCGCGATGCCCTGCTGTGGAAGCTCGAAGGACTCTCGGAGTACGACATCCGCCGTCCGCTGACGCCGACCGGCACCAACCTCCTGGGCCTGGTCAAGCATGCGGCCTGCGCCGAGCTGGGCTACCTGGGCGACACGTTCGGACGGCCTTCCGGCGAACCGGGGCCCCGGTTCGGTGACGGCTCCGAGCCCAACGCCCACATGTGGGCCACCGTCGACGAGTCACGCGAGCACATCGTGGAGTGTTACCGCCTGGCGTGGGCGCACGCGGACGCCACGATCGACGCGCTGGCACTGGACACGATCGGCAGGGTGCCGTGGTGGCCGAGCGGCCGGGACGAGGTGACGCTGCATCACGCCTTGGTGCGCGTGATCGCCGACACGCACCGGCACGCCGGGCACGCCGACATCGTCAGGGAACTCCTCGACGGTGCCGTGGGGATGAACGAGGGCAACACCAGCATGCCGACGGGCGACTCGGCGTGGTGGGAAGACTACCGAAGCCGGCTGGAGCATGTGGCTCAGGAAGCCAGCCGAGACGCATGCGGCCCCGGGACACTCTCCCCTATGTGACGGCGGGCTGCCTGTTCCAGACGGTGTGGAACGTGGTCACCGGCAGGCCCTCGACCAACGGAATCAAGGACTACGACATCTTCTACTTCGACAGCAGCGACCTCTCATGGGAAGCAGAGGACGCCGTGATCAAGGCGGGCCACGAGATATTCGCCGACCTGCCGGCCGAGGTGGAGATCCGCAACGAAGCTCGCGTGCATCTTTGGTACGAGCAGAAGTTCGGATTAGCCTGCCCGCCGCACGAGTCCACCGAGGCGGCGATCGACTGCTTCGCTGCGACGACGTGCTGTCTGGGCGTCCGGCTGTGCCCCGATACAGGGTGGCGCGTCTATGCACCTCACGGGATCTCCGACGTGTTCAACCTGGTCGTGCGGCCCAACGCGGTCCTTGCCCCGCGGGAGGTCTATGAGACCAAGGTGGCTCGTTGGAAGGTTGAGTGGCCGGAGCTCACCGTCCTGCCGTGGCCAAACTGATGGGCGGCCTGGCTGCTCAGCCTTCACGAACTGCGGACAGACCCCTGAAGTTCCTCGATGACGCTCTTCCACGGAGTTGCGTGGTCGCGTCTGTTGGCGCCAGGTTCACTCCAGCCCGGGCAGGCTGCGCAGCTCGACGATCCGCAAGAGTGGCGCGCTCTACTTGGCGGAAAGTCGTTCCCTGTTGCACGGTGCGCAGGTTGCATTGGTTGGAGTCATGGCGGCGCTCAGGGGAGAGGGGTCAGGCGACGATGCAGGCGTCAGAGGTCTCGCGTGCGGTGGTCGCGGCCATGTCGACCGCCTCATCACTTGACCTGACAGTCGACGACGCGATCGTTCTTCATGACTCGAACAAGCTCACTCTGCGTCTGCTGCCTTGTGACGTAGTGGCCCGGGTGGCACCTGTGGCGCATCAGGTCGCGCAGTTCGAAGTCGAGCTTGCTCAGCGGCTCGCCGCATCCGGGTGCCCTGTGGCTGCTCTCGAGCCTCGAGTGGAGCCACGCGTCTATGAGCGTGATGGCTTCGTGGTCACGCTATGGTCCTACTACGAACCCGTGACACCTCGAGAGGTCTCACCAGCCGACTACGCCAATGCGCTCGAGCGGCTGCATGCCGGCATGCGCAAGCTCGATGTCCCGACGCCGCACTTCACGGATCGAGTCGAGCAGGCTCAACAACTCGTGGCGAACCGTGACCACACTCCGGCTCTCGCCGACGCGGACCGAGAGCTGCTCGGCGACACGTTACGAAGCCTGAGACGAGTGATCGGCGAGCGCGCCGGCGCCGAGCAGCTGCTGCACGGCGAGCCGCACCCGGGCAACGTGCTCACCACGAAAAACGGGCTGCTGTTCATAGACCTTGAGACGTGTTGCCGTGGGCCCGTCGAATTCGACCTCGCCCATGCGCCCGAAGAAGTCAGCGAGCACTATCGGGGTGTCAATCAAGACTTGCTGCGCGAGTGCCGGATCCTCGTGCTGGCGATGATCACAACGTGGCGCTGGGATCGCGGCGACCAACTCCCAAACGGGCGCCAGCTGGGCACAGAGTGGCTCAGCCAGATCCGAGCAGCACTCGATCGCAACGGCCGGGATACCCATGGCTGATCGCGGTCTTCAGAGAGAGTTGTGCGTCGCGCGGGCGTGCCGCAGCAGATGAGGGAAGAGCGCTATCTCGGTGCCCTTTAGGTGCGAGAGCGAGGCGCTCCGCAGCGCGCGGTGGAAGGCGTCAGCGTGGATCGGCGGCGCGATCGGCACGTCCGTACCAACCGCGGCCGGCAGGCGTCCGGAGGAGAACAGCGGGGCGTGCGGGTCGAGGGGATCGTCGGCAAGCAGGCCCCGGAATCCTCGATGTACCACGTACCACCACAGCAGCTCGCGGCCCTCGGCGACATGAGTGCTTCCCGCTGGCGGGGACCAGATCCGCGCGTGCCCAAGCCATGTACGAGTAAGCACTCCGTCCGGCCACGCGGGGGGAGAAGCCCGTCCCAACGAGCCCCGAGCCCGGAGTGTTCACAGGCGGCGTAGAACGCCCACGACCTTGCCGAGGATCTGCGCCTGGTCGCCGGGGATCGGCTCGTACGCGGGGTTGCGGGGCATCAGCCACACCTGTCCCTCCTGCCGGCGCAGCTGTTTGACTGTGGCCTCGTCCTCGAGGAGAGCGGCAACGATGTCGCCGTGGTCGGCGCTGTCCTGTCGGCGGACGGTGACGATGTCGCCGTCACAGATGGCCGCATCGATCATGCTGTCGCCGGAGACGGTCAGGGCGAAAACCTCGCCCTCGCCAACCAGCTGGCGAGGCAGCAGGTAGACGTCCTCGATCATCTCCTGTGCAAGCAGGGGCGCGCCGGCGGCGATCCGCCCTACCAGCGGTACGGCCACCGGCGACTCGGTCTCGGTGCCCAGGTCGGGGGCCCAGGAGGGCCGTACGCGGTAGGCGCGCGGGCGGTGCGGATCGCGGTACAGCACGCCCTTGCGCTCCAGCGCCATCAGGTGGTGCGCGACCGAGGAGGTGCTTGCGAGGCTCACCGCCGTCCCGATCTCCCGCATCGACGGCGGATAGCCCTGCCGCTGGACCGTGTCCGCGATGAACCGGACGATGCTCTCCTGGCGGCTGGTCAGCCCACCCTCTACGGATCGGGTGCCCGGCGGCCGGCCCCGGCGTGCGGGCGCGCTGTTCTCCATTGGGACACCTCCGTACAAGATCGTTCGGCATGTGACCCTAACCCGCCTTCTCCTATAAATGGAACACCTTGTCGAATGTTCGAGGCCTGGCTGGCAGGGGCAGTGCCTGGCCGCATCGAGCGGTTTCCGAGCGGCGGGCGCTACCTGGACTTCCGCCCCGGACGGCTTCACCGTGTGGGCGTCGGCCACATCCTGCCGCTTGAAACCGAGGGGGGAGCTGTCGGTGACCGTCATCGACGTTGCGCACTGGTAAGTGGTCTTCGCCGCGGGGGCGGGTCGCCCGGCGGGCTGCGCCGTGCTGGGGCAGAACCGGCAGCTCCTCGTGCGGATCGCGGATCTCGACGGCCCAGTGGAGGGTGTGCGCGCCCAGGACGTCTTCCTGGGCGCGCAGGGCGACCAGGCGCTGCTCCCCGCACATCACGAATGTTGCGATCCCGAAGGCAGCACAGCCGCGTATGGCAGTCCAGTCAGGAACCATCGAGGCTCTCGGCACCCACTTGCAGAGGGTCAGCGGCGCCGGGCGATGGTCACCCCGTCGCGCAGCGGCAGTATCACCGGGTGCACCCGCTCCTCGGCCGTGATGCAGGTCGTTCAGCCGCTGCCAGAAGCCGAGCCCGAGCCCGAGCCAAAGAGCGCAGCGATGTGTTCGGACGTGGCCCACCGGCTGTAGTTGGGCGACTGAGGCCAGCCGTCGGGCGAGTCCTGCCATTCCTCCTGCCGTCCGAACGGCAGGAGGTCGATCAGTGCGAAGGTGTGACTGAGCTGCTCGGTACCCCGACCGTTGGTGTGCCAGGTGCGATAGACGGTGTCGCCGTCGCGCAGGAACACGTTGACCGCGAATCCTCCGTCGGGCGGTGCGCCTACGTCGGCCCCGAATGAGCTGTTGGCAGTCGAGTACCACGTCATCTGGTTGCCGACCCGCTGCTTGTAGGCGAGTGCCTCTTTGATCGGGCCCTGGGTGACGATGACGAATCGCGCATCGTAGTTGTCCAGGAACTCCAGGCGGGTGTACTGCGAGGTGAACCCCGTGCAGCCCGGACACTGCCATTCCTTGCCGGAGAACCACATGTGGTTGTAGACGATCAGTTGCCTCTTGCCTTCGAAGACGTCCACCAGCCGAACGGGGCCGTCCTCCCCCTCGAGGACGTAGTCGGGCATCTCGACCATCGGCAGGCGACGACGCTCGGCGGCGATCGCGTCAAGCTCCCGCGTCGCGGCCTTCTCCCGGGCACGCAGTGCCTCGAGTCGGCGCTCCCAAGTCGCGGCGTCGACGACGGGTGGTAGTGCGTGGGTGGTCATGGTCCCCTCACAGAGCTCGTGCGCAGCTTTCGCTTGTGCAGAGGTAGACCTCGCCGGGCCCCGGAACTCATCGGTCGCCGCACTGGGAATACGGCTGACGCAGTGGAGCCGCCGACGCACTCTGGCCGAGTAGCGCCACTGGCGGGCGCAGACCGCCAGCCAGCCCGCAACGCCTCCAGGCCACGCAGACTCGTTGTACCTGTGGCGCCTGAGCCGCACCACGCCGACCTGGCGCACATGGCCTCGGCCCCGGCTCCGAGAACGTTGTCGCCCTCTGCGAAGTCGCTGACGATGCCAATCTCCACAGAACCGCACGCAGTCCCGAGGACGACCAACCGCGGGCCGCCTCATCGAGGCGAATGCTGCCGTTGGACGTCGAAGTCCAGATCGAGCAACTGGCCGCCCTTGGCGTGGCCGCAGGCCGCATCTATATCGACTGCGGATTCTCCGGCACCCGCCGCGACGGGTTGAACGCCCACGGCCGCCGACCGGCCGGGCGGCCGCCCGACCCCGTGGTCGGGGCGGCGTCCGGCGCCGTGGCGGTGTCACTCGCAGAACACCTGCATCTTGCCCTCGGGGTCGTCGACGTCGATGTTGACGTCGTCGAGCTGCTCGATGAGCTCCTCGATGTGCTGCTGCTTGAGCTCAGTGAGGTCGATCGGTACCCCTGCCTTGTTCAGCTCCGCGCTGAACTTGGTGAGCGCCTGCAGAGGGATGAGACTCGTGAGCCGGCCCCCGGCGCGCGGCAGCTGTAGCGGGATCCGGACGTTGACCCGGCTTGGTCCGTCGCCGCCGGAGTTGTCCGCCGAGTTCACCACCACGAGTCGGGTGTGCTCGTGGGTGTCGATGACGGCCAGGAGGTGCTCGCCGCGGGCCAGGGCTTGTTCGCTTTCGACCCGGCCCGGAATCCGGAGTCACTGGTACCCGCGTAGCTATCGAAGACCTGGATGCTGTGGTGGCGGTATTGGAGAGCTCCTGCGATGGTGCCGCCCCAGTGGAAGAACCGTGAGTCAGATCACAGACGACCGCGGGCGGTCCTGCTGGGCTGGAGCGTGCCGAGTTCGGTCACTACTCTGAAAGGGCCTCATCTCAAGGCAGGGCCGGGGCTCTCGGATGTGCGGATGGACGTCGGCACTGGGGGCCCACGTCATCCGCGTGGGCCCCGGCTCATGAGATGAGGTGGCAGGGATGGTCAACTCGGAACCCGTCCAGGTGAGATCTGGCTGGTTACGTAAGGCAGCTTCACGCTTGGCTGTCGCTCTCGGCGCGAAGGCGCTGTGGGCAATAGTGGTGAAGCTGCTCGACCATGAAGGAGTTGATCTTTAACTCCGAGTGAGGCGGATGGAGTCGATGCTCCAGCCAGCTTCGCTGGTGTACCCCCAGTCGCCAGCGACGCATCGATGGTGGTGCGAGAGAAGACATCTGCCTCACACCCTGTCCCCTCTCCGCCCAGTTCCTGAAGTGGGCGTCTCAACTGCACCGTCCCGGTCACGGTGGTTCGCGGTGCAGGAAGGCGGCTGACCCGGCTGCTCCCGGCGGCGGCTAGGGGCGGGTGCCGTAGAAGGCCGTGCGGTCCGCGCCCGCTTCGCGGGCGAGGGTCTTGACGTCGAACCTGCCGCCGGGTGGGATCTCGCCGCGCAGGAGGCGGTCCATGGCGGCTCGGATGCGGTTCTCGTTCTCGGTCCGCTGGGCTGCAGAGATTCTCATGCGGGCTCCTCGGTCATGCTGGTGCTGGCAGGGGCGTCGATGTCGTCGGCGACGCGGCGGGCCCGGTCGAAGTCAGTCCCCTCGCGCCCACCCCCGGGCGCCGCGTCGTCACAGCTCTGCTTGATCGAGCATCTGGTGCATCGTGATCACGGGAAGCATCCGGTTCGCGGCAGCTCCTGCGGCAACGGTAAAATCGGCGGCGCCGAGCAGTTCGATCAGCCGGTCGGCCCGAACGGCGGGGTTGGTCGCGGCTCGACGTCGTACGGTGTCGTCATCGTCGGTCAGCAGAACCTCGATCGTGTCGGCCGGCAAACCGGGATGTGCTGCGGCGACCGCGCGGTCACGGGGTTCATCGGAGCAGGCCAGGCGAGCAGCGGCATCGGCGGGGAAGTTCTTGTGGGCGAGCATGTCCCACCGGCTGTAGCTGGTCCACTGTTCGGCGATCCGGGCCAGCAGCCAGCCCGGGGCGTTCGGCTGCCGCTCGCACACGAACAGTCGGACCGCGAAGCTTTCGTCGTCGGCGAGGATCTCGACAATCTCGTCCGGTAGATCGGGGCGCATGGCCAGGGTCTTGCGGAAGATCTGGTGACGGCTTCGGGCGTACGCAAGCCGATCTTGCTCGGGTAGGTCTTCGGTCAGCAGCCAGCCGACGATGTTGCTGCTCCGGTCGTCGTAGTCGACCGGTATCGACTCGCGCAACACCGGGTCGAGGCCGCGCCGTGCGACAACAGCCGCGCGTACGTGATTGTCCGGATCGCGCGCCAAGTTCGCGACGTGCTCGGCCGACAGCGTCGGGTTGGCCGCCACCGCCGCGCGCAAGTCCGGGCTGGCCAGGAATCGGTCGGCCAGACCGGCGTCCAGGTCGGCGACTTCGGCGATCTGCCGCAGCAGACCCACGCTGCGCGCGTCGCCTGCAGCGGAGTCGATGTCGGTGAGCATGGTGCGTGCTGCCTCGGCGGGAAGCGGGCTGTCCAGGTGGAGCAGAAGCATCTGTCGGCCAAAAGCGCCGGTCGCCCGCGACAGGAGTTCTCCGATCCGGCCGGTCGGCGCCAAGGGCCATTCGACGGCAGCAATGGCGGCCGTTCGCGGGTCCGTGTCATCGAGCATCCTGGCCCGCAGATCGTCTGGCAGGTGACGGTTGAAGGCCAGAGCGCGGCGGACTTTCGGCTCCGGGTCGCGGGCCAGTAGTTCGTAGACCTCGCGCGGCAGCGGGTCCGGGATTCGGCGCCCGTGCACGCCGACTGTGGTGAAGTACTCCGCTCCTTCAGCGAGCCGACCCCGCACCCGCGGGTCGGCGTCGCCGGCGAGGACGACCTGAACCGCAGGTGGGAGGTTCGGGTTCGAGGCGAGATCCGACCGCACGGTCACATCACGGTCGGTGGCAAGCGCCGCCGCAGCGTCCGCGGGCAGGTCGCGGCGCCCGGCCAGCCCGGACCGATCGATGTTCGCCGCCGTCAGGCGAGTCAGGACCTCCGGCGGTGCAGACGGGTTGCCGGCCAGAGCACGAAGCAGCGCTTCCAGGCCCGGTTGCGGGATAGCAGGAAGTTCAAAGGACGCGGGCACCGTCCCATGGTGCCAGGGCCGCTGTCGGAGTTGTCGTGCCCCCCTGCGCGCCCGTCGGCTTCTCTCCGCCTGCGCCGACGCACCCCGACAGCGGTAGCAGACGCGCTCCTTGTGGCCGCAGAGCGCGGCGTCGCGGTCGGCGTGCTGACGGTCATGCGTATCAAGGCCGAATAGGCTGCCCTGGCCACCAAGCAACTGAAGGCGGACTGCAGGGAGAGCGTGTGGAACTGACGGAGCGCGAGCTGACCAACCCGTGGGAAGGCGTTCTGATCACTCCTGCCGCCGGGACTGACATCGGCGTTCTGGTCCTGGCGGGCTCCAGCGGGCGCATCGCACGTGAGAGAGCACGCCTGCTTGCCGCGCAGGGCGTTGCGGCCTTGGCGATCCGTTGGTTCGGCGGGCCGGGACAGGCCCAGGGAGTCTGCGAAATCCCCTTGGAAACCTTCGTCGACGCCGTCGATCTTCTCCGCTCCGGTGGAGCGCGCCGCATCGGCATCCTCGGTGTCTCCAAGGGGGCTGAAGCGGCTCTGCTCACCGCGGTGCACGACCCGCGGGTGGACGTGGTCATTGCGCTGTCGCCGACCTCGCGGGTCTGGTGCAACATCGGACCGGGCCGCGACGGTGAACAGCGACCGTATCGATCGTCCTGGATGTGGCGGGAGCAGCCACTTCCTTTCGTGCCGATGGACGATTCCTGGACGGCCGCGCAACCGTCAGGCGCCCCGGTCGCCATCCGCGGATGGTACGAACTCAGCGAGAAAACCTTCACCCATCTGGTTCCCCCGGCAGAGATCCCCGTGGAGAAAGCTCGCGCGGATCTGCTGCTTGTCGCGGGTGGCGACGACGCGATGTGGCCGTCCCTGCCCTTCGCCGAACAGCTGGCACAACGCCGGCGCTCAGCCGGGGCCACGGTGCGACTGATTGCCCGCCACGATGCCGGCCACCGACCACGTCTTCCGGGAGAGAGCCCGGCGTCGGCCTCTCCGCACTTCCAGTACGGAGGCACGCACGAAGCCGACGCACTCCTGGGTGCGGCTGCCTGGCCACACATCCTCGACGCGCTGGGCAGCAGAGGCTGACAACGACGGGATTCCTTGCGGGTTCTGGCGTCCCTAGGCGCACCTGCACGTCACGCCAAGCCGGAGGGTCGAACCTGAGGCGGCTACTTGCTCAGCGTCCCCCAGCCACGGCCGCCGTGGCCGGGATGTCGCGCAGGCCGAGGCGCAGGTGCTCGACGTGGTAGAGGGCCTGCTCCAGGAGTTCGGCGACGTGGTCGTCGTAGAGCGCGTAGATGACCGAGCGGCCTCGGCGCTCGCCGGTGACCAGACCGAGATTGCGCAAGAGGCGGAGCTGATGGGAGCAGGCGGACTGTTCCATGCCGACGGCGTCGGCGAGTTCTGTCGCCGCGCAAGGGCCTTCCTGGAGCCGGGCCAGGATCCGCAGCCGGGAGGGGGTGGCCAGGGCCTGGAGAGTGGCGGCCACGTCGGCGGCGCCCACGGTCTCGAGGCGTTCGCGCGCGGTGGCGTTGGTCTTGGCGTCAGCTCCGTGGCCCATGGTCTTCATCCTACGGAGACGAACCCATGAATGCATGAATGAGTCTTCATGTGATCCTGTACGGTGGATGAACCAGCCACAGCATCCGGCTGACCGCTGTCCCGTTCCGTCATGCTGTCGTGAAGGACTTCCGCTCAGATGACCTCCACCCTCGCTCCAGTCCAGGTTGCCCGAGCCGCGCCCCCGCGCGACGGCGCCGCGCCCCAGCGCCGCACCCGAGTCTTCGTGCTACCCGAGGCCCGCTGGGCGGCCGCGGCCATCGTGCTCTTCCTGCTGGCGCTGCCGCTGCAGCTGACCGGCGCCCCGGCGTGGGCTTGGGGTCCGCTCTACGCCCTGACCTACGCGGCCGGCGGATGGGAGCCGGGCTGGGCGGGCCTGCAGGCGCTGAGGGAGAAGACGCTCGATGTCGACCTGCTGATGGTCGTCGCCGCGCTCGGGGCGGCGGCGATCGGGCAGGTGATGGACGGGGCGCTGCTGATCGTCATCTTCGCCATGTCCGGTGCGCTGGAGGCGCTGGCCACGGCCCGCACGGCCGACTCGGTACGGGGCCTGCTCGACCTGGCGCCGGCCACCGCCACCCGAGTCGACGCCGACGGAAGCGAAGCGACCGTCGGCGTCGCGGAACTGGTCGTGGGCGACACGATCCTCGTACGGCCGGGGGAGCGCATCGGTACCGACGGCCGTGTGCTGGAGGGGGCGAGTGACGTCGACCAGGCGACCATCACCGGTGAGCCGCTGCCCGTCGCCAAGGAGAAGGGCGACGAGGTCTTCGCGGGCACCCTCAACGGCACCGGCGCACTGCGCGTCCGTGTCGAGCGCGATGCCTCGGACACGGTGATCGCCCGGATCGTGCGCATGGTGGAGGAGGCGTCCGAGACCAAGGCGCCGACGCAGCTGTTCATCGAGAAGGTCGAACAGCGCTACTCGCTGGGCATGGTGACGGCGACCCTGGCCGTGTTCCTCGTGCCGTTGGTCTTCGGCGAGAGCCTCACCGACTCGCTGCTGCGTGCGATGACGTTCATGATCGTGGCCTCGCCGTGCGCGGTCGTACTGGCGACCATGCCGCCCTTGCTGTCCGCCATCGCCAACGCCGGACGGCACGGCGTCCTGGTCAAGTCGGCTGTGGTCATGGAGCGGCTCGGGCAGGTCGACGCGGTGGCGCTCGACAAGACGGGCACGCTCACCGAGGGCACCCCGCGCGTCACCGACATCCGTCCGCTGACCGGACACGGACTCGGTGAGGGCGAGCTGCTGGTCCTCGCGGCTGCGGCGGAGCACCCGAGTGAGCATCCGCTGGCACGGGCCGTCGTGGACGCGGCACGCGAACGCGGGCTCGCCGTGCCGGTTGCGGAGGACTTCGACTCCACGCCCGGCGTGGGCGTGACCGCCACCGTCGACGGGCGCGTGGTCGCGGTGGGCACACCGGCCCGGCTGCTGAACGGATCGACGGACGTGGACTCCGCCCCGGTGGCGGCGCTCGCCGGTGAGCTCGAAGACGCTGGGCGGACCGCCGTGCTGGTCACGGTGGACGGTACGCCGGTGGGCGTGCTCGGCATCGCGGACCGGCTGCGCCCCGACGCCGCCGCCACCGTTGCCTCGCTGACGTCACTCACCAGGACCGCGCCCGTGCTGCTGACCGGCGACAACCCGCGCGCCGCCGGCCGCCTCGCCGCCGAGGTCGGCATCGAGGACGTACGCGCCGGGCTGCTGCCGCAGCACAAGGTGAGCGCCGTCCGGGAGCTGGAGGACGCCGGTCTCAAGGCGATGGTCATCGGTGACGGGGTCAACGACGCCCCCGCGCTGGCCGCCGCTCACACCGGTGTTGCGATGGGCCGGGCCGGCTCCGACCTGGCCCTGGAGACCGCCGACGCCGTCATCGTGCGCGACGAACTCGCCACCGTCCCTGCCGTGATCTCCCTGTCCCGCCGGGCCCGCAAACTCGTCAGCCAAAACCTCGTCATCGCCGGAGTCTTCATTGCCGGCTTGGTGGTCTGGGACCTGGTAGGCGCCCTGCCGCTGCCTCTCGGCGTCGCGGGCCACGAGGGCTCCACTGTGATCGTCGGCCTGAACGGGCTGCGGCTGCTGCGCGAGGCGGCCTGGAAGCGGGCCGCCGAGTGAGCCGCCGCGAGACCGCCGCCCAGGCGGCGCCCCGGTGCACGGTCACCGTGTGCCGGGGGTGCTGCTGCGGTACGCCGAAGATTCCCGGCGTCGACCACGTCGCCCAACTCGCCACGCTGAAGGCAGAGCTGGGCCCGGTGGCCCAGGTGCGGGCGGTGAACTGCCTCGACGCCTGCGAGCAGGCCAACGTCATCGTCGTGCAGCCGTCCTCGGCCGGACGGGCCGCCGGCGGGCGGCCGGTCTGGCTCGGACTGGTCAACGACGTCGACGCTACGGCCGACGTCGCCGCATGGGTCAGAGCAGGAGGACGGGTCTCGCCGACCCGCCGGAGATCCTCGACCTGTACGCATTCGGTCCGTCCCGGCGCGTACGACGCGCTGTCGAGGGCTGATCATCGCTCGACCGGGGATACCGGCAGTGTGCGGAGACCGTCGACTGTCTCCGGGGTCAGGTCTATGTGTGCGTACGTGCGCACATGTAAGGTAGGTGTTGAGCGACAGTCCGAGTCATACGTCCCGGCTGGAGGGCCCACCCATGCGCGGACGGCACCACACCCACGACAACCGCGGCGGCGTCGCCGAGGGAGTACGAGAGGAGCACCCCGACGTGCAGAGCAGTCAGGAGCACGACGGGCACGCGCACCACCGCACGGATCACCCGCACCCCCACGGCGATCACTTGCACGACCATGGTCATGACCACGATCACGGCCAAAACCATGACCACGATCACGATCACGGCCACGCTCACGGCGGTGGACGATGGGCACGACTGCGTCATCAGGTCGCGCATGTGGTCACTCCCCACAGCCACGAGGCCATGGACAAGGTCGACTCCGCGCTGGAGACCTCCCGCGAGGGGATGCGCACGCTGTGGATCTCACTCGGCATCCTCGGCCTGACCACGGTGGTCCAGGCGGTCATCGTGGCCGTCTCCGGCTCGGTGGCGTTGCTGGGCGACACCATCCACAACGCCGCCGACGCGCTGACCGCCGTCCCCCTGGGCATCGCCTTCGTCCTCGGCCGCCGGGCGGCCACCCGTCGCTACACCTACGGGTACGGCCGCTCCGAGGATCTGGCCGGCATCGCCATCGTGCTGACTATCGCGGCCTCGTCCGCGCTCGCTGCCTATCAGGCGATCGACCGCCTGCTCAACCCCCAGGACATCACCCATCTGTGGGCCGTCGGTGCTGCAGCCGTCGTCGGGTTCGTCGGCAACGAGTGGGTGGCCCGCTACCGCATCCGCACCGGCCGCAGGATCGGCTCCGCCGCTCTGGTGGCGGACGGTCTGCACGCGCGTACCGACGGCTTCACCTCACTTGCCGTGCTGCTGGGTGTGGCCGGGGCTGCCGTCGGTTGGCGTCTGGCCGACCCGATCGTCGGTCTGCTGATCACGGTCGCGATTCTGATGGTCCTCAAGGACGCCGCCCGCGAGGTGTACCGCCGCTTGATGGACTCCGTCGACCCGCAGCTCGTCGACGCCGCCGAGGCCGCGTTGCGCGAGGTCGACGGTGTCCTCGACGTCGGCGCCGTGCGCATGCGCTGGATCGGCCACGCGCTGCGCGCCGAGGCGGAGATCGTCGTCGGTTCCGACCTGACCGTCGTCCAGGCCCACGAACGTGCCGTCGCCGCGGAGCACGCCCTGATCCATGCCGTACCGCGGCTGACCGCGGCCACCGTGCACACGGATCACCTGCCGCTGAGCAGCGACCCCCACGCCGCTTTGCAGCACCACGCGGCATGACTTGTCGGCCCGCGCACCCTGGGTGCGCGGGCCGTGGTGAGGAAGCGTCTCCACATCCAGGCCCATCTCCTCGGCGGAAAAGCGGACCTGGGCCGCTCCCGGCGCGTCCAGCGCCTCGTCGTACGCCTTGGCCGGTGCGGAGGGCCTGTCTCAGGTCTCGGCAAGCTCCGTGCCGGACGCCCAGCCGGAGGAGACCCGTATCACGCACGCATTGCCCGCACGGTGCGCTGCCTGCCCGTCACGGCCTCTACGCTGTCCTTATGTCTGTTCGCGAGTCTGTGTCATCTGCATCTGATGCGCATCTGCACGCCCCGGACAGCGCACGCCTCGCGGAGGCGACCGAGGTCTTCACGATGCTGTCCGACGCGACGCGGCTGCACGTGCTATGGCTGCTCGCGCAGGGTGAGTCCGACGTCGGCTCGCTGACCGAGCGGTGCGAGGCGTCCCGGACTGCGGTGAGTCAGCATCTGGCGAAATTGCGGCTTGCGGGGTTGGTGGAGACACGGCGCGAGGGACGGCACATCTACTACAGCCTGAGCGACGGGCATCTGCGGCGGCTGGTCATGGAGGCTCTGAGCCATGCCGACCACCGGGTCACTGGGAAGGCTCCGCACGACTGATCCGGAAGAGTTTCAGGTGGCCGAGGGGGAGGAGTCGTGCGCACCCGGCGGTTGCCGACGAGGTAGACGCCGCCGTACATCACATCTGGAGGCCTTGAGCCGGCAGTCCGGCGAGGCGGTGTCTTCGGTGAAGCTGGGAACGAGTGCCGAGCCCAGGCCGTACGAGGGACCTGGGCGATGATGACGACCCGGGCCAGGACGGCCGTGATTCCGGCGCGGGCGGGGCCTCGGCGGCCGGCTGCACCGGTTCGATGCGCCGGGGGTGAGTGCAGGTGACCGCCGACGCGCACGGCTCGTACGGCGATGAGGGCGATGCGTCGGTGCGCGTGCTGACGCATGTGGCCCCGGCTGCCTTCTGTGTCCCCGGGGCGCGGGGGTGTTCCCCATCGTCGTGACGACGGCGGCCCGCGACCCGCTCTCGCCCGCCGAACACGGAGCCTCCCGGTTCCGGCGCGCAGGGGACGTGCGTGATGACAGGACCGGATCCGGCGGGGCGCATCCGCCGACTGATCGCGCCCCTTCACCGCACGACAGCCCGCTGTCGCCTGATGCCTGGGTCAGCCGGGTGTGGTCGTGCGCCGCCTGACGGCGACGACCTTCGGTTCGGTCATCGCCAACACGGCGGAGCGGATTCCTTCGCGGCCGACGCCGGAGCGTTTGGGGCCGCCGAACGGCATGGCGTCGATGCGGAAGTCGCTGCTGTCGTTGATCATCACCGCTCCCACACGCAGTCGCTCCGCGATGGTGACGGCCTGGTCGAGGTCCCTGGTGAAGACGCCGGCCTGGAGGCCGTAGGGGGTGGCGTTCGCGCGCGTCACGGCTTCGTCGACCGTGGCGAACGGGTGGATGGTCAGTACCGGGCCGAAGATTTCGTCGGTCATCAGCGTTGCGTGTTCGGGTACATCGGTGAGCACGGTGGGCCAGTAGAAGGCGCCCTCGCGGCGGCATCCGGCGCGGGCCACGGCGCCGCCGTCCTGTGCCTGATGGACCCACTGCTCCACGCGTATCGCCTCCTGCTCGTCGATGAGCGGGCCGATGTCCGTACGCGGATCCGACTTGCTTCCGACGCGGAGGGCGCGGGCCCCGGCCGCGACCTGATCGGTGAAGCGGCGGGCCAGTGGCGCGGCCACGAAGACTCGTTGGACCGACAGGCAGTTCTGCCCGGCGACGCCGAAGGCTCCCTCGACCACGGTGCGGGCCGCGAGCCGCCAGTCGGCGTCGGCGAGAACGAGCACGGCGTTGTTGCCGCCGAGTTCCATGAGGGTCTTCTTCGCTCCGGCGGCGCGGGCCACCGCATCCCCGGTCCGGGGTCCGCCGGTGAACGACACCAGGTCCACCAGGGGGTGGCCGGCGAGTGCGCGTCCAGCGCGGCTGCCGGAGCCGGGTACGACGGCGAAGCGGTCGGCGGGCACGCCGACGTCCAGCAGGATCTGAGCGAAGGCCAGCGCGGTGAGGGGAGTGCGTTCGGCGGGCTTGAGGACGACGCCGTTGCCTGCCACCAGGGCCGGCCCCAGCTTGTGGGCCACCAGGTTGAGCGGGTCGTTGAACGGGGTGATGGCGGCGACCACGCCGACGGGCTCCCGGGTGTACCAGCCGAGACGTCCCTCGCCGCGCGGAGTGTCGTCGAACGGCAGAGTCTCTCCGGTGAGGTGCCCCGCCTGGTCGGCGGACAGGCGCAGGGTCTCCGCGGCGCGCGAGATCTCGGCCCCGGCTTCCCGTACGGTCTTGCTGCTCTCCCGCGAGATGACCTCGGTCAGCAACTCTCTGCGCTCGAGAACGAGTCGGGCGGCTGCTGTCAGTGCCTCGCGGCGCTGCCAGGCCGGCCAGGGCGAGCCCTCGACGGCGGCGGCCACACCGCGCACGGCCTCGTCGACCTCGGCCTCCTCGGCGTCCGTGACATGACCGAGAAAGCTGCCGTCCTCGGGGTCGTGGACGGGGAAGGATGCCTTGCCGTCGATCCAGCGACCGGACCACAGCGCTCCGGCCGGCGGCTGCCAGGTCAGCGAGTCGCCCAGCGCAGGGGTGGAGTTGGGTGTCGCCATCAGAGCACCCCGGCGACGTGGTGAGCGACGGCCGCGTGCACGTCGTGTGCCCGGTGGGCGGCCCTGTAGTCATGCGCGGGCATCTGCGATTCCTCTCCGAATGTGCTCACGGGGGGACGGCTTCCGGGGCGGCCGGCGCGGTGTCACGCGCTCGGGAAGTGGCAGGCGACGCGGTGCTGCTCGGGGCCCGTCCGGCTCCACACCGGGGCATCGGTACTGCATCGCTCTTGGGCCTGGGGACATCGCGTGTGGAACCTGCATCCCGTGGGCGGGTCCAGCGGGCTCGGCGGGTCGCCGCGCAACGTGGTGAAAGTGCCCTGGACCTCCGGCGATTCGGGAAGCGAGGACGCAAGCAGCGCTTGCGTGTACGGGTGCGCCGGGTACTCGAAGAGCCGGCGCCGGGGCGCGACCTCAACAAGTCTGCCGAGGTACATGACGGCCACCCGGTCGCAGAGGTGCCGTACGACCCGCAGGTCGTGAGAGATCATCAGCAGGGTCAGCCCGAGCCGGTCCTTCAGGTCGACGAGCAGGTTGAGGATGTGGGCGCGGTTGGAGGCGTCGAGCGCCGAGGTCGGCTCGTCGCAGACCAGGAAGCGCGGCTGCAGGAGCAGGGCGCGAGCCACGACCGCCCGCTGCAACTGGCCACCGGAGCACTCGTGCGGCAGCCGGGTGGCGTAGGAGGCCTCGAGGCCGACCTGTTCGAGGATTTCGGTGACGCGATCCCGTCGCTCCTCCCGGGTGCCCAGCCCATGCTGGGCCAACGGTGCTTCGAGGCTGGCGCCGAGTCGCATGAGGGGGTCGAAGGCGGACAGCGGGTCCTGGAAGACGAGCTGCATCGAGCGGCGCAGCGCCTTGCGGTCGCGGCCCCGGGTCCGGGCGATGTCGATGCCGTCGAACAGCACCCGTCCGGAGTCCACGGAAGTCAGGCCGAGCACGGCCCGGGCAAGCGTGCTCTTGCCGCACCCCGACTCGCCGACCAGTCCGAGGATTTCGCCTGGCGCGATCTCGAGCGACACGCCGTCGACCGAGTGGACCCGTTTCCGGCTCCGAAGCCCGCCCTGGACGGGAAAGTGCTTGACCACGTCCTCGACGACCACCAGGGGCGTGCGCAGCGCGGGCACGGGCAGGTCGACGGGCGCCGGCGCAGTCATACGCCCACCAGCCTCTCCGGTGCCGGCGACGCCCAGCAGCGGCTGTTGTGGTCGCCGCCGCAGGAGTGCAGCGTGGGCTCGGTGTCCTCGCACTCGCGGGAGATGCCGAGTTCGTCGGCCGTCGTACATCGGGGACGGAAGCGGCAGCCGTGGTCGAGGCTGCGGGACTGGGCGGTGCTGCCGGCGATGGAGTACAGGCGCCCGTCCTCGGACCGAAGCAGTGAGGCGCGCAACAGGGCGCGGGTGTAAGGGTGTTGTGGGTCGTTGAAGAGTTCTTGCGTCGCGGCCTCTTCAACGATGCGCCCGGCGTACATGACGGCCACCCGGTCGGCCAGCGAGGCAACGATGCCCAGGTCGTGAGTGATCAGCAGGACGGAGAGCCCCCGCTCCTGCTGCTTGCGTCGCAGAAGCGCGAGGATCTGGGCCTGGACGGTGACGTCGAGCGCCGTGGTCGGCTCGTCTGCGATCAGCAGTCCGGGGTCGCCGGCGAGCGCTGCGGCGATCATGACGCGCTGGGCCATGCCGCCCGACAGCTGGTGGGCGTAAGAGTCGGCCACCCGGTCGGGGTCTGCGATCCCGACGTCCTGCAGCAACTCCTCGACCCGGGCGCGGGCCTGACGGTGACTGAGCCCTCGGTGCAGCCAGAGGGGTTCGGCGACCTGGCTGCGTACGGTGGCCGTGGGGTCCAGGGTGGCCTTGGGCTGCTGGAAGAGCATGGCCACCCGGTTGCCGCGGATGTGGTTCATGCGGTGGTCGGAGCAGCCCACCATGTCCTGCTCGTCGAGAGCGATGTGGCCCGCGGTGATCCGGGCGCCGGGCGGGAGCAGCCCGGTCACGGCGAGGGAGGTGAGGCTCTTGCCGGAGCCCGACTCGCCGACGAGGGCGACGATCCGACCGGGGTGCACGGTCAGATCGAGGCCGTCCACCGGGGGAGTGCCGTCAGTGGACAGGCCGGGGAACTCCACGCGCAAGCCGCTGATGGTCAGTTGGGCGCCGCCCGAGGGGGCGGTTCTCTTGGTGGATGTTGGTTGGCGCAGGTGCATGGTGCAGCTCCTCGGGGGAGAGGCATGCGGTCAGGGGGCGGGCGGCTGCGGGTGGTGCTGTTCGCGGGACTCGTGCAGGCGTCGGCGCAGGGTCACCGTCGCCTCGTCGAAGTGCTGGGTGAGCGTGGCGATCGCGGCGTCCACGTCATCACCGGCGATGAGATCGGTCAGCTCACGGTGCTCGTGCAGCAAGTCCTGTCGGGCGGGGTGGACGTCGGCCATGATGTTCAGACACAGCCGCGTCTCGGAGATCAGGCTGGTGTACATGCGGCTGAGCCGGGGGCTGCCGGCCGCTTCGATCACCTGGGTGTGGAAGCGCAGGTCGAGATCGCCGACGGCCTCCCAGTCGCTGTTGTCCGCGGCCTTCGCGATCTCGTCGACGACGGCGCTCAGCGCCTCGATGAGGCCGGGTGGCCGGATGGAGATGACGCGGCGGAATGCCGCGGCCTCCAGCGTGAACCGAGCGTAGAAGATGTCCAGGATGTCCTCGTCGGTGAGGACGGGGACGAAGACGCCGCGGTGCGGGTGCCGCTCCAGCAGCCCTTCGTGCACGAGGGTCTGGAGGCTCTCGCGCACCGGCCCTCGGCTCACGCCCAGCCGTTCCGCCAGTTCCGCTTCGTTGAACTGGTGGCCTGGTGGGAACTCGCCTCGGTGCACACCGCCTCGGATCTGCTCGGTCACCGTGGTGGCGAGCGTCCGGCGGTGCACCGGCGGGCGGGAAACGGGCTGCGGGGAGCGATCGGTCATCGGGTCGGTCCTTCGGGTGTCCTCTGTTGCGTGCGGGTGAGCTCCGTTCCCTGACCGATCAGGGTGACGCTGAGCGCGGTCAGGAAGATCGCCGCTCCGGGCAGGATGACCAGTATGGGCATCCGTTCCATGTACGGCTGGGCGTCCAGGAGCATGGCGCCCCAGTCGGAGTCCGGCGGCTGAACTCCCAGTCCGAGGAAGGACAGACCGCCGACGGTGATCAGTTTGTGCCCGAAGCGCAGGAAGCCGAGCGCCAGCATCGGCCGGAGCGCGTTCGGGATGACGTGGCGGAAGATGATGAAGGACTTCGAACAGCCCAGCGTCTCTGCCGCCTCGATGTAGCCCTTGGCATTGATCTCGAGGGTGAGTCCGCGCATCAGGCGGGCGAAGGGCGTCCAGCCGACCGCCGTCAGCGCGGCGATCAGCGTGCCGTATCCGGTGCCGAACACCGCGATCAGCAGCAGCGCGACGACCACGTCCGGGATCGCGATGAGCAGATCGACGGCGCGCATGAGCATCTCGTCGAGCAGGCCGCCCCGGCGGGCGCTGACGGCTCCGATCAGCGTGCCGATGACGGCGGAGAGCAGCAGGGTGACGGCGGCGATGGTGACGGAGAAGCGCCCCCCGTACATCAGCCTGCTCAGCAGGTCCCGGCCTAGCTGGTCGGTGCCGAGCCAGTGGTCGGCGCTGAAGCGGGCCAGGCGGTGCGAGAGGTCCTGGGCGGAGGGGTCGTACGGCGCGATCCAGGGCGTCAGCACCAGCACGGCCAGCACCGTCGCGAACACCACCGCGCCGACGTGCAGCGTCCAGTGCCGGCCCCGCGTGAAGCGCAGCCCCTGCCGGAGACGGACCGGCGGGTACCCGGAAGAGACGTGACTAGACAGAGCCATCTCGCAACCTCACAGCCGGGTTGACCACCGCGTACAGGACGTCGGTGACCGTCGTGATGAGCACCGCCAGGGCCACGATGCTGAGGATCCCGCCCTGGATGATCGGGACGTCGTGGTTGACGACCGCCTTGTAGACGAGCTGGCCCATCCCCGGCACCGCAAAGATCACCTCGACGACCACCGAGCCGCCCAGCAGTCCCGCGAACCAGAGCGAGAACAGCGTCATCACCGGCAGCAGCCCGTTGCGCAGGGCGTGCCGCACCAGGGTCTGCGGCTGGCTCAGCCCCCTCGCCCTGGCTGCCGTGATGTACGGCGCCTTGAGTACGTCGACCATCGCCGCTCGTGTGACCTGGGTGAAGTAGGCCAGCGGCCGCAGGGCGAGGGTGGCGGCGGGCAGGACGAGGTACTCCGGGGTTCGCCAGCCCGCCGACGGCAGCCAGCCCGACTGCTGGGAGAAGACCAGCACCAGGACCGGCGCCAGCCAGTACTCGGGGACGGCCACGAAACTCTGCGTCAGGAACGTCACCGCCGAGTCGACCCGCCGGCCGGGCCGCAGCGCCGCGATCGTGCCCAGCGGCAGTGCCGCGAGGAACGACAGCCCCAGGGCGACGATCGCCAGGGTGAACGACACCCCGAGTGCACTGCCCAGCAGCTGGTCGACCGGCGTGCGGCTGGTGAACGACAGCCCGAAGTCCCCGTGCACCGCCTGCCCGAGCCAGTCCAGGTACTGCACCACCAACGGCCGGTCGAGGCCCAGTTCGTGGCGCAGCGCCTCGACCGTCGCGGGGTCGAGGGCCTGGCCGGAGACCCGGGAGCGCAGGATGGTGCGCGCCGGGTCGCCGCCGCTGGCGTACGGGATGAGGAAGGTGACGACGGACACCGCGAACAGGGCGACGAGCAGGACGAGCAGCCGCCGCAGAACGAATCGGACCATCACCGGTTCACCTCCTCGCTATTTGATGACGTCCAGCGCCCGGTAGTAGGCGCCGGCGAACGGCAGGAACCAGGGCGGCCCGAAGTAGTGCCCGGGCACGTGCGGGAACTTCAGGCCCCGCCACGGGTTAGCCTCCGGGCGGCCGTCGAGCACCTCGGCCATCTGCCGGCCCATGTGGGTGGCCATCTGTACGCCGTGCCCGCAGTAGCCGACCGAGTAGAACAGTCCGTCCCGCTCGCCCGCATGGACCATCTGGTCGAGGGTCAGGTCGACGAGGCCGCCCCAGCAGTAGTCGATCCGGACGCCCGCCAGTTGCGGGAAGACCGACAGCATCCCCTTCTGCAGGATCCGCCCGCTCTTCAGGTCGGACTGTGGATTCGACGGCGCGAACCGGGCCCGCCCGCCGAACAGCAGCCGGTTGTCCGGCGTGATGCGGAAGTAGTACAGGATGTTGCGCGAGTCCGACGCCATACGGCGGGTGGGCATCAGTTCGTCGACGACCGCCTGGTCGAGGGGCTCGGTGACAACGATGAAGCTGCCCACCGGGACGATCCGGTTGCGCAGCCAGCGGAACGGAGAGCTGGTGTAGCCGCTGGTGGCGACCAGCACCTTGTCCGCGCGCAGGGTGCCGACGGGAGTCGTGAGATCGTGCTGTGTGCCGCGGATCCGCTTCAGTCCGGTCACCGGGGCCTTTTCGTGGATCCGTACACCGAGCCGCTCGGCGGCGTCCGCGAGACCTCGTACGAATTTGCCGACGTGCAGGCCCGCGCCCTGCGGGTCGGCCATCCCGCCGTAGTAATAGCTGGTGCCGACCTCGGAGCCCAGACTGTGACGGGGGATCAGGACAGTTTTGTAGCCGATGAGATCGGCCAGCGCCTCGTGGGTGCGGGCCAGATTGTCGTAGTGGGCCGGTTTGGCGGCCAGGTTGAGCTTGCCGGTTCGGGCGAAGTCGCAGTCGATGCCCTCATCGACGGTGAGCTTCTCCACCGTGTCGATGGCCTCGTTGTAGGCGAGGTAGAGGGCCTTCGCGGTGGGGATCCCGTACCGCTCGACCGCGGTACGGAAGCCGATGGCCAGGCCCGTCGTGCACATCCCGCCGTTGCGGCCGGACGCGCCCCAGCCCACTGTCTCGCTTTCCAGTACGGTCACTTGTGCGCCCTTGCGGGCGAGGTGCACGGCGGCGGACAGGCCGGTCAGGCCGGCGCCGACGACGGCGATGTCCGTATCGCCGTCGATTTCGGTGGCGGTGCGGTCGGGTCGGGCCGGGGCGGTGTCGAGCCAGTACGGCACGGGCTTCATGGGAGCGCTCACAGGCCGAGCAGGGCGGGCAGCCCGGTCAGGTCGTTGATCTCGTGGTAGCCGTAGTACGGCACGCTTGGTTCGTAACCCCGGTTGACGTAGACCTTGTTGGTGATGCGCAGGTCGTGGGCCGGGATCAGGTCGTAGCGCAGGCTGGACGAGACGTGCAGGATGTCGCCGGGTGCGCAGCCGAGTTGGTCGAGCATGTACTCGAACGCCTGGAAACGCGGCTTGTACGCCTGCGCCTGCTCGGCGGTGTAGACGGCGTGGAAGGGCGCGCCCAGCTTCTCGACGTTCGAACCGATCTGGCTGTCGGCCGCGTTGGAGAGGATGGCGAGCGGGTAGTGGGCGGCGAGGGTGCGCAGCGCCTCGGGTACGTCCGGGTGCGGCCCCCAGGTGGGTACGCCGTCGACGATGGCCCGGCCGTCCTCGGCGCGGTACTCGATGCCCCACAGCTTGCTCGCGCGCTGCAGGGCGCTGGTGATGACCTCGGGGTAGGGCTGGTAGGCGCCGAGGACTTCGTCGATGCGGTACGACTCGAAGTCGTCGAGGAAGTCCTCCATGCGGTCGGCGGGGACGCGGTCGGCGAGCAGTTCGCGGGTGAGCTTGGACATGCCGAACGCGGTGAGGGTGCCGTAGCAGTCGAAGGTGATGAACTTGGGCCGGAAGTCGGTCATGTGCGGGATCTCCTTCACTACGAGGTCACTGAGGTCACTGAGGTCACTTCGAACCGAGGGACAGATCGGCGGTGAGGGTGTAGTAGGGCAGGATCTTGTAGCCCTTCACGTCGGCGAGCGCGACGGACTCGGTCTCGTGGACCAGGAAGACGTCCACGGCCTGGGACTGCAGCCGGGCGGCGACGTCCGCGTAGAGGGCGTAGCGGTCCGTGGCGCTCCTGGTGGAGGCGGCCTTCTTGACGAGGGCGTCCACGGTCGTGTCGCAGTAGTGCGCGAGGTTGTAGGAGCCCTTGCAGGTGTAGTCCTGGCTGAGGAAGCCGTACGGGTCGGGCAGGGTGTTGAGGTAGTTGCGGGAGAGCAGGGCCATGTCGAACTTGCCGTCGAGGAGGTCCGGTTCCATCGACGCGTACTCGCCGGAGCGGATGGAGACCTGTACGCCGATGGCCTTGAGTTGCTCCTGGATGACGGAGGCGAGGTCGGCGAAGCCGGAGCCTTCGTTGTAGGCGAGCAGGGTCAGCTTGAGCGAGGACGGTTTGACGCCCGCTGCGGCCAGCAGTGATTTGGCTTCGGCGGTGTCGGCCTTGACGGGTGTCGCGCCCCCCGGCGCCCACGGCTCGGACGGCGCGAACGGGCCGACCGCCTGGCGCGAGGCGCCCGGGTAGACCGCTGCGGCAATCGCCCCGGTGTCGATCGCGGCCTGGAACGCTCGGCGGACCTTGGTGTTGGTGAAGGGCGCTCTCTTGTTGTTCAGCACCAGCTCGGTGGTGCGGGGCAGCTCGGCCGTCTGCGTCTGGATGCCCGAGACGCCCTTGAGCTCCTGCACGCTGGTGACGGGAATCTTCCGTGCGATCTGCGCCTCGCCGGTGCGCACCTGGGTGGCGCGCTTGCCGCCGTCGGCGATGAACCGCACCTCGGCGAAGGCGAGTTTGGGCCGGCCGCCCCAGTAGGAGTCGTTGCGTTCGAGGTCGATCGCCTGCTGCGGGATTTCCTTGGTCATCCGGAAGGGGCCGGTGCAGGTGCCCTTCGGGTCGATGGCCGAGCCCGCGTACGCCTTGGGCGCGAGGATTCCGGTGTTGGGGCTGGCCAGGCTCTGCGGGAGCAGTACGTCGGGCTGCACGGTCGTCACTTCGACCGTGGAGGAGTCGACGGCTTCGACGCCGGATACGGTCTCGGGAGAGAAGGCCGCGGCCGGAGTCTTCACCTTCAGGGCGTGTTGCAGCGCGCCGACCACGGCGGTCGCGTCGAACGGAGTGCCGTCCTGGAACGTGACACCCTGACGGAGCTTCAGCCTCCAGAGCGTGGGCTTCACTTGGGTCCACGAGGTGGCGAGCATCGGCACAAGCGTGCCGTCGCTCTGGTACTTCACGAGGGTCTCCAGGCAACCGGCCTTGCTCAGGACGAACGCGTCGTCCGTCTCCAGGGCCCAGTCGGCGGCCGGGGCGAAGGGCTCGTCGATCACGATGCTCTGGTTGTCGGAGGAGCCGGTGCCACTGGCGGCGGTGCCGCCGCTCATGCCGCAGCCGGCGAGGACGGTCAGGGTGGTTGCAGTCAGGCCACAGGTCGTCAAGCGCAGTTTTCTCATCGACTCACGCCCACTCGATCAGGTGTTGGGGGCCGTGTGGGGGGTGTTGCGTGCTGCTGCTTGGGCCACGAACGTACGCCCGCCTGCGGGAAGTTGTAAACAATATTTTGTAAACTCGACGTTGTTTGTGTGTCACGGGAGGGGACTCGGCGCGAACCGAGGACACCGTGGCTGCTGGCTCGGACTACCCCCCGCCGCGACGGACGGATCCGCATCGAGGTACGCGGGCCATCACCCGCGCCGGAGGCGGCACGTTGGGCGCTGCCACGCCACCACGCCCCACCCGTCATCGCCCGGAGAACGTGCGTGCGTACGGGATCCCGGCCGTGCCAGGATGGCGTCGGGAAGCGAGGTCTCGTGGACGAGTCGATTCGGCCGGGCGCCGGCCACGCGCTACGGCCGCGACCTCGGTACGGTGACCGTCGCTGTGCTTGCCTGCGGCGCCCGTCGGCTGGGGTCGCCGGTCCGCTGGGCTGAAGGGGGCGAAGGTGCGGGTCGACCAACTGTGGCGGTATCCGGTGAAGTCGGTGGGCGGTGAGCGACTGACCGCCGCCACGGTCGGTGTGCTCGGGATCGAGGGTGACCGGGGCATCGCCGTCCACGACGAGCGGGACGAGGTCACCTGGGCCGGTGCTGTTCCGGCGCTCATGCGAGTGCGGGCGGTCACCCTCGGGCCGGGCGTGGCCGAGCTGACCCTGCCGGACGGCCGGCGGTTCCGCTCTGATGCGCCTGACGCCGCCGGCCGGCTCAGTGCCGCTGTCCAGGCCAAGGTCACGCTGGTCGAGCACCAGCCGCACCGGCCTGACACCGCGCTCCATGTCTTGACAACGACGGCGCTGCGCAGCCTCGGCTCGACGCTGCCGGACAGTGCGATAGACGCCAGCCGGTTCCGGCCCAACCTGGTGCTCGACGGCGTGCCCGGCGACCACGCGACCGGGTACCCCGAGCACGACTGGATCGGCCGCCGGATGGCCATCGGCACGCTGCGGTTGCGCTTCACCGAGGGGTGCGACCGCTGCGTGATGATCACCAAGGAGACTCCGACCGTCCCGCATGACCGCGCCGTGCTGCGCTGGGTCGCCCGTGAGCTCGGCAACACCCTCGGCGTGTACGCGGCGGTCGAGACACCCGGTCATGTCCGCATCGGGGACAAGGCCCGCTGGCTTGACTGAACGTCATCACGACCACGCACGCCTCGGCCGCTCATAGGCCGGTCTCCCAGGGCTGGGTGTGTGAATGGCAGTCAGTTTTGATGTCACTGGCCCGCCTTGGGAGGCGACCATATGCGTGTTCGTCGCCAGCGAAGACAGTCGTAGGTCACGGCTGTTCCTGCCATGGTGTGCTCATGAATGCGACACCGGATGGGCGGCCTGTCCCGCCCGCGCATGCCGACGAGCGCGCCATGCTGGAAGCATGGCTGGACTTTCACCGTGCGACTCTCGCCCTCAAGTGCATGGGCCTGAAAGATGATCAATTACGGCTTGCTGCGGCGTCACCGTCGTCGATGACGCTGCTCGGTCTCGTGCAGCACATGGCGGAGGTCGAGCGCAACTGGTTCCAACGTGTATTCGCAGGCCAGGACGTGTCCCCGGTCTTCGGGGAGAGCAATGGCGACGGCTTTGCCCTTCAGCCGGACCGAGGACTCGACGAGGCGACGGCTGCCTGGCAGGCGGAGGTCGCCGGAGGACGCGAACTCATCGCTGACGCATCGCTGGACGACTCCGGCCGCCTGTCTGAACAGGAAGCGGGTCACGTCGGCGATCAGGGAGTTTCGCTGCGCTGGATCATGGTGCACATGATCGAGGAGTACGCACGTCACAACGGTCATGCCGATCTCATCCGCGAGCGAATCGACGGAGTCACCGGGGCATGAGACGTGCTTGCGCGGCCGCAAGGACCGTACGACGGCCTGGGGCCGGAAGGCCCCGATCCAGGCGAGCCGGCGCGGGTACGTCGAGCGAACACACGTTTGACAGAAGGCCTTTCACCGCATCGTCCGCTGCTCCGAACGCCGTGCCGTAGTGACGGTGTCGATGTGCGGCTCGTCGCCCAGGCCGATCACGCCTCCGCCCGCGTCCGGGAATAGCCGCGAGCCCGCCCCGCGTTACCGCGAACGTGACGACAAATGCGCCGCGGCCCGAGGTGCTGCGATACACCGCCTTTTCCAGCGCCCCGAACGGCGGAAACCCCGCCGGCGTCGTTCTGGACGCCAGCGCCCTGGACGACAGCGACATGCTGGCTGTCGCCGCCGACCTCGGATACTCGGAGTCGGCGTTCCTGACCGCGCCCCCGGAGGGCCTCGGCGGCCGGGAGGGACGGGCGTACAGCATCCGTTACTTCAGCCCCAAGGCCGAGGTGCCGTTCTGCGGGCACGCCACCATCGCGACCGCCGTCGCCCTCGCCGAGCGGATAGGCCCCGGGGAGCTGGTGTTCGCGACGCGCGTCGGCACCGTGCCGGTGGAGGTGGCCGAGGAGGGCGGGACGGTCAAGGCCACACTCACCAGTGTCGAGCCGCACATCGAGGAGATCGCCGACGCCGACCTCGCGGAGGCGCTCGCCGCGCTCGGCTGGCCGGCCGCCGACCTCGACCCGGCCTTCCCGCCCCATATCGCGTTCGCCGGCGCCCGCCATCTCGTTCTCGCGGCGGCGACACGCGAGCGCCTCGCGGATCTCGCGTACGACTTCGCGCGCCTCGAAGCCCTGATGCACCACTTGGACCTGACCACGGTCCAGTTGGTGTGGCGGGAGTCGGCCACCGTCTTCCACGTCCGTGACCCGTTCCCCGTCGGCGGCGTCGTCGAGGACCCGGCGACCGGCGCCGCGGCCGCCGCGTTCGGTGCGTACGCCCGTGAGCTCGGCCTGGTCCCCGAGGAGGCCGTCCTCACCCTGCATCAGGGCGAGGACCTGGGCCGCCCTGGCGAACTCACGGTGACGCTGCGCGCGGGTGACCCGCGCGTTCGTGTCAGCGGTACAGGAGCTCGCATCAGCTGAAGCGCCTGCCATGACGGCAGGGGAGACCCGGGTCTCCCGGGTCTCCCCAGCGACATGGCCGTCCGGCACCGTACCGGCCGTGGCCTGCGTGCCGCATGGTGCAGGAATCGGCGCTGAGCTGGGCTTGAGCGCCTGTGCGCCCCGTCGGGCCCCCTCCCGGTGGTCATGGTCGTGACGGACCGTCGAACGCATGGGCGGACACAGGTGCGGAAAGTGCCATGGCTCGTCAATGCCTGACGACCTGTTGGAGGTCGCTGCCGGAGTCCGCTGGTGTGAAAGGTGCCGCGAGGACTGGCTGTACGACGGCCTGGTCGACGGACGCGACCGTGGAGAGGGCGACTCGCCGACCGAGCCGATCGGCGATCCCGACGAGGCCCAGCACCGGCGAGGAACCGCCGCGTAGGGGACGGCCCGACTACCGCAAGGGGGATGGCGGAGTGGGGGGACCCGCTTGGGGCTCAGGAAGGCTGCGGTGACAGGACGCGGAAGCGACCGTGGAACCAGAACTCTCACGGAGATGCTGGCAACGGACGGGTCCTGCCTCCTGCGGGCAGCCTGCGATCGGTGTGATCGTCGATGTGACGCGTGCGGGCAAAGTGCTGCCCGGCATGAAGCTGGGGTGAGTGGTGCAGTTGGGGTCAGTGGTGCGGTAGGGGCCGGTGGGGATGGTCGGCGCGGTACTGACCGAGGCCCCGCAGCGGTCCTGGCCTGTGCGGGGCGGTTCGTCGCCGGGCAGCTCGGGTCGACGACGAGTACTTCGCGGAGTATGAGGGCACGTGTTTGGCCGGGTGGCGCGGCTTCTCGCCGTGCCACCCGGCCGGAGTGCGCCCGCTTACGGGACGCTGCCCGTGATGGTCAGGTTTTAGCGGCCGTTCTTGTCGGTCTCTGCGTGGTTGTTGTTGTGGTTGGCCTTGTGGTTGGTCCGGGTTTCGGTGTCCTTGGTCTTCTTGGTCTTGGTGATGGTCCCGTCCGGGGAGATCGTCGTGGTCTCTTCCTCCTCGTGTGTGCGGGTCACGCTGCCCTTCTTCTTGGGGTGGCGGTCGCGGTCCTGATCGTGGCCGCGGTCGTGATCATGGCTGCGGTCGCGGTCGTGCCCGCTGTCGGTGACGACGGTGGTGGCGCTGGTGTGCGGCGTC